>JBJTOW010000666.1:0-8351 GCA_046074805.1 Planctomycetota bacterium
TGAACTTTTTCGTCTGCTTTTGGCACACGCCAGTGTCTAGCGAAGGCACGACGCTCAAGATCGTCGGCTTCCCCTTCAAGTCGGCCGGCGTCAAAGTCTTGAGTCCACCTTCATAGTAGTGAAGTTTGACCTCCGGGGCCGGGGAGCCAATTTTCACAGCCTCGCCGGCCAATGTCATCGGGTTGCCCTTGAAGGTCACCGCGCCGCTACGTCCCATATCGCGCATCCTTAATGGAAAAGGTTGGGTGGTTGGAAGGGCGGGCCACTTTCCCCGCGAGCACCATTTTGTCGCGGCGTTTAAGCCGACATCCAGGGAGGCTGTTTGCCGGCGGGCGGCATCGAGATCAGTTTGACGCTCGACACGGCCGGATGCTGATTCACCTCTTCAATCGCCGCAGCGGGCGGCACGGCGTCGAGATTGAGCACTCCGACCGCTTGGCCGCCAGGTTGGTCGCTGGCGCGTCCAACCGACATTTGACCGATGTTGACCTGATGTTCGCCGAAAATCGTGCCGACGCGACCGATGATGCCCGGCACATCGCTATGGCAGAAGATCAGCAGGTTGCCATCGAGGTAGGCTTCGAGTCGATAGTCATTGAGACGCACGAGCCGCGGCATGTTGGCGCCGAAGAGAGTGCCGCTGGCCGAATAAACTTTGCCACCGCACCGCATCTCGACCGACATCGAAGAACTAAAGGCGCCCGGATCGGTCCGCGACTCTTCGCTCAGCAGGATGCCACGTTCGCGGAACAAAACCTCGCCGTTGACGATATTCACTTCGTCATCGAGCACGCCTTCAAGCAAACCGGCGCAGAAGGCGGATGTCAGCAATTTCGTATCGCGGCGGGCCACTTCGCCGCGGTATTGCAGTTGGCAGCTTTCCGCTCCGCCCTCATGCCATTGGGCCATGAATCGGCCCAGCCGATAGGCGACATTCAGGAAGCCACGAAGGCTCTCGAGCGTCTTCGGGTCGATCGCCGCCATGTTGACCGCATGCCGCACTTCGCCGGTGGTCAGGAAGTTCACGAGCAATTGGACGGCTTCGACCGCCACTTGCGTTTGAGCTTCCTCGGTGCTGGCGCCAAGGTGCGGCGTCACGAGGACATTCTTGAGTTGGAACAGTGGGCTTGCCGTGCAAGGCTCGGTTTCGAACACGTCGAGCGCGACGCCGCCGATTTTGCCCGATTGGAGGCCAGCGACCAACGCCGCCTCCTCGTAGATCCCGCCACGAGCGCAGTTGATCAGCCGAACGCCCGGCTTGAGCAGTTCCAATTCCTTCATGCCGACAAGGTATTTCGTCTCCGGCGTCAACGGCGTGTGGACGGTCAGATAGTCGACGCGCGGCAGCATGTCCGCGACCGCTTCAACGCGTTCGATACCCATCTTGGCGGCTTGTTCGGCGGACAAAAACGGATCGAAGCCGATGACTCGCATTTGAAACGCGAGAGCCCGCTTGGCCACTTCCTGGCCAATACGCCCCAACCCGACGACGCCCAGCGTCTTGTCGGCCAATTGGGAACCCATGTAGGCGTTGCGTTCCCATTTGCCATCGAGCAGGCTGCGGTGGGCGCTGGCTAGGTTTCGGGACAAACCGAGCATCAAAGCGAACGCATGCTCCGCCGTGCTCAGCGTGTTCCCCGCCGGCGTGTTCATTACGACAATGCCCAGACGCGTGGCGGCCTTTTTGTCGATGTTGTCGGTGCCAACCCCAGCCCGCACGATCGCCTTGAGACGGCGATTCCCCTCCAGCGACTCGGCCGTGATCTTCACACCGCTCCGACAGATCGCGCCATCGAACTCGCGGAGCGCGTTTCGCAGGTCAGCCCCCTTGAGGCCCGTGCGAACCTCGTACTCGATGTCCGGCTTGGCGGCGTCGAGCAAGGCGAGGCCTTCAGGAGACAGCGTATCCAAGACAATCACGCGAAACATCGCGACGCACTCCGATCAGTGACCAACGAGCAAAAACAACCAAGCCGGAACGTGACGAGGCAAGCCCTAGCGGCTCGCGCGGAACTCACGCATAAAGTCGCGCAGCGCCAACACGCCCTCGCGCGGCATGGCATTGTAAATCGAAGCGCGGATGCCGCCGACGCTGCGATGGCCCTTGAGATTGCCGAGCTTCCGCCGATCGGCCTCGGCCAGGAAAGCCTTTTCCGTGTCGGCGTCCGGCAGGCGGAACGTGACGTTCATGATCGAACGCGAGTCGCGTTGGGCGTGGCCCCGATAGAAATTCGGGCTTTCGTCGAGCACTTCGTAGACGAGGCCCGCTTTTTCCACATTGCGATCGTACATCGCGGACAAGCCACCGATGTCGTTCAGCAACCAGTCGACTACCAACTTCACGACATAGATCGCGAAGGTGGGCGGAGTGTTCCAGAGCGAATTCTCATCGGCATGCGACCGGAAGTTCAGGTAGCCCGGCAAGCTCTCCGACCCGGCGGCCAACAGGTCATCGCGTACGATCACGATCGTAACCCCCGCCGGACCGGCATTCTTCTGGGCGCACGCGTAGATCAATCCGTACTTCTCGATCGGCAGTGGCCGGCAGAGAAAATCCGACGAGCAATCGGCGACGATCGGCACGTTGCCAGTGTCTGGTTCGCCGAGGAATTGCACACCTTCGATCGTTTCGTTCGAAGTCAGATGCACATACGCCGCCTTCGGATCGAACGACAATTCGGCGGCCGGTGGCAGGCGGTCGTACTTGGTCGCCGCGCCATCCCAGGCGACCCGCACTTGGCCCTCGCGGAGAGCCTCTTTCTGGGCGCTTTTTCCCCAGGTGCCGGTGAGCACATAGTCGGCGGAACGCCCTTCACCCCGAAGCAGGTTCATCGGCACCATCGAAAACTGAAGCCGCGAACCACCTTGGAGGAATAGAATCTTGTAGTTCTGGGGGATGCCAAGCAGCTTTCGCAGGCCCGCTTGCGTACTGTCCAGAATGTCGATGAACGCCTTATCGCGGTGGCTCATCTCGAGGATCGACACGCCCTTGCCAGGCAAGCACAGCAAATCCCTCTGGACTTGCTCCAAGACCGGCAAAGGCAACACGGCCGGACCAGGGGAGAAATTGTAGATCCGTTGCGATGATTCCCCGCTCATTCCTAGACTTCCTCTCAATCCACGATCCGCGAACCGGCCAATCAACCCGATGGATTGTAGGTGACCTGTCGGGTTTTGAGAACGGCACGCGGGACGGCGGCAGCCTGCGGTTTATGCGGCCCGAGAGCTTTCGACTGTCACCGCCTGCCTGGCTGCCACAATCGATGCAATCGCCAGGGCTGGCTGGGACGCCTGGGCTAATAGCGAGGTGGAACAGGTAGGCCCTGGACTGTTCGAGGATTGGTTCCACCATTCGGCCCGGCCGTAGCGGCGGACGCTGGGACAGCAGGCCACGAAGCGTTTGGCATGGGAGCGGCTGGAGCCGCCGCCATCGCGGGGCCCGCCGTCGTCCCGTAGAAACCCGTCGGCATACGGGCTTGCAGGAACGCGACCCGTTCCGCTATCGCTGGCTGTTGCCGATTCAACTGCAGGGAACGTTGGTAGTTGGCCAGCGCCTGCGCCGGATCGCCCGCGCGTTCCCGAAGTCTGCCGAGTGCGGCCCAAGCCCGGGAATTCGCTTGGTCCAATTGAACCGCGGTCTGAAGGTTGTTCTTCGCGGTTTCAGCGTCGCCGAACTCTTCGTACAGTCGCGCGAGTTCCACGCGGGCTTCGGCGGATCGAGGATTGCGGGCGGCCCAATTCTGCATCAGGGCGAAGGCGCGATCGGAACGCTCAGTCTCGACCAGCAACACGGCGAGTCCGCGATGGCAGTCGGTGTGGTTTTCGTCCCGATCGAGACATTGGTTGTAGAGGTTCTCGGCCTGGTTCAACGACTGACGGTCTTGCTGCGCGGCACCCACGCGATGGTATGAGGCCGCCAAGTTGTAGTAGGCGTCCGCATTGCGTGGTTCTGCCAGTAACGCCTGCTGAAATTGCTGCATCGCGGCGGCATACTGGCCTTGCTGATACAAGCGGACGCCGGCAGCGTTATTCGTATTGGGCAACGCCCCACAGCCAACAGCAGCCCAAATCCCCACCGTCACCAGAAGACCAAGCGGAAACGGCGGAATACACGGCGTTGACGTCGACAAACGTGACCGCGATATCGATCTCCCGCCAACGCTCGCTCGCCCACAGCTGCCAAACTCGGCGAGCATGAAGGCGTGCCGAAACGAACCGGCAAACGGCGGCTCGCCGCAAAGCGTTTGACCTTTCCACCGCGCGTTGTTGTCGTTCGCCATCCGCGCCTCCGCGCATTCGTCGGCCGCCCTCTACTACCAGCGCGGACGGTAGCGTGCGTGGATCAGACGGGCAAGAGCGAAATCCATTCCATGGACCGAGGGACCGTGGGAGGACTGAGGATGGACCGAGAGACCCATGGACGAAAAAAAACGCCGAGCCGCTGCGGTCGAAACCGCAGGGCTCGGCGTCGCAACCAGGAAGTTTGTCCGCAGGGGGGCTCACCGGTCGGCCGGGCGATAGCTCGTGCCCGGCTCGAAGCCGAAATCTGACCCGGTGCGACCTAGTATGGCGATCCAGCGCCCGGATCGACGTCGCCGACCATGTGGAGATGGTTGTGATCGATATAGACGACTTCGACAGCGTCCTCGTCACGCAGCGTATGCGGAACTGGCCAGCCGACGCGGGTCGTTTCCGAGAAATAGATGATGCACTTGTAGTGGGCGTGGTGCAGTTGCGCGGGGCCGATCAGCGGGTAGACACGCGGCGGATCGACGTAGTCGGCAATCTTTTGTTTGACGATTCGCACGTTGTTGCGTTGCACTTCGTGCAGCAGCGGCAGGCCACCTTCGATGGGCCGGGCCCGTTCGAAAGCCCGCATCACCTCGTCGTCGCTCGGCTCATCCAACGCGACGGCCGGTCCGCCCGAAGTCAAGGGCCCGAGGATCGGCACCTTGTCGTACCGCTCGGCGATCCAAAACTCGTCTTCTTTTTTATCCTGGAAATACGGGCTCACCGGGATCGGCACGCCCAGGAATCCCATATCGACACCGTGGGTGATTCCGAGGCAGCCGGTGCTGGAAAGTCCCATGAGCCCCAGGACCAATCCGATCAGGGACGACGCGAGATTGCGTTTCATTGTCTTCTTCCTTGATTGCTCCGATGGTTGCTACTCCACTTATCGTGATAACTTGGGTGGAACTTTCGGGTTTTTCCGAGAGTGGCGCGAAAATGTCTTGTGACGCCTGGGCGGATGGCGCCGCCTGTCCAGCTGTTCCACCCGCCGTGAGGGAAACCCAGATGAATACGAACACTTCGCCAGCCTCGTCCGTCGCGCGAACCGCCGTCGGACGCGCCGCCGTCTCGCAGGCCGCCGTCTGGCAGGCCGCCGTCCGCCATCGCGTAGCCCGGCCGACGGCCCGGATGGGTGCGATTTGGGCTGCCGGATTGATCCTGTTCGCCGCGCTGATGGCTCCGCCGACCGGCCTCCATCACTGCCTGGCGGACGAGCCGCCTACGTGGCAGCGGCCTCCTTGCCCGTGGAACCTGTCGGCCCTTGGAGTCACTCGACGTGGCACGCCCATTCCGTATTGGCACACCGCCGACGACCTCGACTTGGCGACGCCTCGCAGTCGCGTGCTGGTGGTCTGCGGCGGCGATGCCGCCAGCGCGCTATATTCGCGACAGATTTCGCGGGCGCTCGTCGACTGGTTCGCCGCTTTGCCCGAGAACTCACCGGGTCGAAAACGCGTTGCGCTCTCCGTGGTTCCATGCCTTCTTCCCGACGTGCTCGCCGCACCGCCCGCCGCTGCCGACGCGGAAGCGATCAGCGGCAGAGATTCCGCGAGTAGAAAGGCGTCGACGGCGAAAGGTGACGCGAACACGGCCGGATCAGATCGCTTCCCACCGCAGGGGCCGGCCTATCTGAGCGAATCGGCGCCCGAGGCGGCTTATCTGTGGCGATGGCTGGGAATGTTCGCACCGGATTTGGTCGTGGAACTGCGTAGCGGAGCGAATGTGGGCTGGTCGGTTTCGGCGGCGATAGAGGATGGGGCGGGAGTCCCCGGACGTGCCCAAGGCACGGACGCCACGGGACCCAAGGGTTCGCTGGGTGTGCCGTTGTCGGTCGCTCAACGAACAGCTTGGCGGGAACTGGCGAAAACGCTCCGTGCGAAGGTGGGCGGGGTTCCCGAGGACTCGCTCGTCGCCGCTTTGCCTCGAATCGCTCCGGCGGAAGTTGGAGCGATTCCAGCGTTTCGTTACACCATTGCTTTGATTGCTGATCCGCCGCCATCGAAGTCGACATCGACCGCGGAAAACTTGGATCAGGAAAAGGGCGGGGCAGGGGAACGCATCACGGCCGCGTTGGCCGGGTTGTTCGACGCGCTCCCATCAGTGGTTCCGCAACCGTCAACCAACGCGTCGCCACCCGTCAGTCCTGTGGTGCCGTCCACGGTCCCGTCCTTGGCACCCTCGCCGGCGCGGGCCGAGCTACGGCGTCGCGTGGAGCGATCGCCTCGAAAGGTCGCCGAACTCCTCGCGAAGCATTACGGTCACAGCCTCCCGCAAGTGGAATACATTCCTGCGGTCGCCATGATGGGCCGATTGCGGTTGGCCGAGGCGTTGTCACGGGAGGAGAAGACCGCCGAGCGGGCAGCGTCAACCGCCGCGGTGCTCGCCGACTTGGAGTGGATCGCCGCGCCGTTCGTGGAGGGGCGTCAGAGCGCCGAGCCAAAATCGGGTAGTGGCCAGTCCGGCCATCTGTTGTTTGCCGCTTTGGCCGATCATTGGGCGGGGCGGGCGGGCGCGGATGTTTCGAAGCGTCGAGACCGGTATCGCGAGTTGGTGGTCGCCGCCGCCAACCAGGCGTTTGGTAAAGACGGTCTCCCCCTGCCATCGATGCCTTTTCATGCCGAAATGAGCGACGCCGTGTTCATGGGTGGACCGATCCTGGCAGCGGCCGGGCGGCTTACGGGCGAGCGGCGTTACTTCGACGCCGCGCTGCGCCACTTCGATTTCATGGGCGCTAAGGTGATTCGACCAGACGGACTTTACCGCCACTCGCCACTCGACGAGGCCGCTTGGGGACGCGGAAACGGGTTTCCGGCGCTGGGGCTCGCGCTGATGATTTCTGAGTGGCCATTGGCGGAACCCGGTCGAGACGCGTTGATCGCCGCTCATCGCCGCCATCTCGCGGCTCTCTTGCCCCATCAAGATCCGGCCGGCGAATGGCGGCAGGTTGTGGACCGGCCGGAAAGTTATCGTGAACTAACCGCGACTTGCATGATCACCTTCGCATTGATGCGCGGGATCCGCCTGGGGTGGCTCGACCGCGACGCCTTTTCCCCGGCCGCCGAGCGAGGTTGGCGGGCGATTCTCACCCGAGTGGCGGACGACGGTCGTCTCGTCGATGTTTGCACGGGAACCGGAAAGCAAAACAGTCTGCGAGCCTACTACGATCGCGAAGCGTTGCTCGGCCGCGATCCCCGCGGCGGCGCAATGGCCTTACTGGCGGCCACGGAAAAGATGTGGGAGCGATCCGCGAATCGTGAGCCACCAGCTCGGGAAAAATGAGATGCCGCACGCCAATTTGGGAGGAACGCCCTGGGCACGGTTCCTATCGCGGCCGAAGGCGCCAGTCCGGGGCTTCTGCGACACACTCCCCGGTCGGTGATACGGGCGGTGCAGGCAGCCAACCACCGCGCGGCGGACCTTCGGTCAACGCTCACGCCGCTCAATCATTCCGGTTTTTCGATGAGTGTCATTGGGCTTTATGGGCCGATATAACTTCTCTATACTGCCCGACAGTCAATGTCGCTGCGCTAGAAGGAAATCCATGGCCGGTTACAACTTAACGCATCTCAAGCAGCTCGAAGCCGAGAGCATCCACATCATTCGCGAGGTCGTGGCCGAGTTCGAGAACCCGGTCATGTTGTATTCGATCGGTAAGGATTCATCGGTAATGGTGCATTTGGCGCTCAAGGCGTTCGCGCCCGCCAAGCCTCCCTTCCCGCTGATGCACATCGACACGACCTGGAAGTTCCGCGAAATGTACGCCATGCGGGACGGCTGGGCCGCCAAAGAATTGGGGCTCAAGCTGATCGTCCACGTGAATCAGGAAGGGCTGAAGCAGGGGATCAACCCGATCACCCATGGCAGCAAGGTCCACACGGACATCATGAAAACCGAGTCGCTTAAGCAGGCGCTCTCGAAGTACCAATTCGACGCGGCGTTCGGTGGCGCGCGACGGGACGAGGAAAAATCACGGGCGAAAGAACGAGTTTTTTCGTTTCGCGACCAATTCCATCGCTGGGACCCGAAGAACCAGCGTCCCGAACTGTGGAATCTGTACA
>JBJTOW010000667.1:0-7135 GCA_046074805.1 Planctomycetota bacterium
TGGCGAAGAACTCGACCGCCGCATCGACCGACAACTCGAGGACATCGGCGATCGTTAGATCCCGATACTTGACCTCCAATGTCGCGCGATTGAAACGTTTGCCACCGCACTCGGCGCAGTCCACATACAGGTCGGGCAGGAAATTCATCTCGATTTTCCGCAGCCCGTGTCCCTGGCATTCTTCGCAGCGGCCCCCTTTGGCGTTGAAGCTGAAACGGCCGGCCCCGAATCCGCGTTGCTTGGCCTCGCGGGTTCCGGCGTACAGCTTGCGAATCTCATCAAACACGCCGGTGTAGGTCGCCGCATTGCCGCGTGGTGTGCGGCCGAGCGGCGTTTGGTCGACGGGAATCACCTTGTCGATCGCTTCAACGCCTTCCAAGGCGCGGTAAGGCCCGGGTTTGGCGACATCGGCTCCAAGCTTTCGCCGCAGCGCGGGAACCAGCGTCTCGTTCACCAGAGAACTCTTGCCGCTGCCGCTCACACCCGTTACGCACACCAGTCCGCCGAGCGGGAAATGCACATCGATCCCGCGGAGGTTGTGCAACGCGGCTCCACGCAGCACGATCGCCCGCTCGCGCGACATCGGGCGCCGCCGCGCGAGTTCGACGAGCCGCGTGGCGCCCGATAAATATCGGCCAGTGGGGGACGTCGGCTGCTCGCAGACGTCGGCCAGCGTCCCTTTCCCGACGACTTGGCCGCCAAGTCTTCCCGCGCCCGGCCCCATGTCGATCAGCCAGTCCGCCTGCCGCATCATCGACTCGTCGTGCTCGACCACCAACACCGTACTCCCTTGCCGCTGCAAATCCCGCAGCGAGTCGATCAGACGCTGGTTGTCACGCGGATGCAACCCGATCGATGGCTCGTCCAAGATGTAGCAAACGCCGACAAGTCCCGAGCCGATGCTGGCGGCCAGCCGCACGCGTTGCAGTTCGCCGCCGCTCAGCGAATCCGTCGCCCGGCCCAGCGTCAGGTAGGACACACCGACGTGCATGAGAAAGTCGAGTCGACCGCGAATGGCGTTCAAGAGCGGTGTGGCGATCCGCTGGTCGTCCGCTGGAAATTGGAACTCGTCGCACGCGGTCCGAGCTTCGCCGATCGATAGCCGGGAAAACTCGCCGATTGTCAGGCCGCCCACTCGCACTCGATTCGCTTCGGGACGGAGTCGCGACCCCGAGCACGCCGCGCAAGTCGCTTGGCCACGAAACGATTCGAGCCTCACGCGGCGTTCGTCGTCGGTCGCCGTTGCCAATTCTTTCTCCAACGCCTCGGCCAGGTTGCCCTCGGTGCCGTTCAACCATTGGCCGATAGCCCCCGACGGCCAACGTTCGAGCGGCGTGGCCATGTCGAGCCGATGCGCGGCGAGAAACGTGGTCGCCGCTTCGGCGACGCGTTTCGGCAACCGTTTGTCATCGCGAAATGGGGCAAGAGCGCCGCCTTCAAGCGAGCGGGTTGGATCGGGAAAGAGCAGTTCGGGATCGAACTGTTCGCGAACCCCCAACCCCTCGCACACCGGACAGGCGCCATACGGGCTGTTGAAGCTGAACGTTCGCGGCTCAAGCTCCTCGTAACTGATCTCGCACGCTGCGCAGGCGTAACGCGTGCTGAACAACTCGTCCTGCCACAGTTCATCCGCCGATCGGTTCTCCGCACGTCCCGATTGATAACAGGCGATCAAGACGCCATCGCCATGCTTCATCGCCAGCCGCAAAGACTCGGCGAGTCGCGATTCGGCGTCTGGTTTGACGATGATGCGGTCGACCACCGCTTCGATCGTATGGTTTTTGCGAGGGTCGAGCGGCGGGAGGCGTTCGACATCGCAGAGCTGTCCATCGACCCGGACTCGGACAAAACCGGCTTTGCGGATCGCCTCGAACACCGCTTGATGCTCGCCTTTGCGTCCCCGGACCATCGGGGCGAGCAGCATCAGTCGAGTCCCTTCTGGCAAGCGGATCAGCCGTTGTTGGATCTGCTCGGGCGATTGTTGGCGGATCGGTCGGCCGCACTGATGGCATTCCGGTTCGCCCAAACGCGCGTAGAGCAGTCGGAGGAAGTCATGGATTTCGGTCGCGGTCGCCACGGTGCTACGCGGATTGCGGGCGCCAACTCGCTGGTCGATACAAATCGTTGGCGGCAGTCCATCCAGGCTGTCGATGTCGGGCCGTTCGAGCGAATGGAGGAACTGCCGAGCGTAGATGGAAAGAGTTTCGAGATATTGACGCTGGCCTTCCGCGTACAGGGTGTCGAAGGCGAGGCTGCTTTTGCCCGACCCGCTGGGGCCGGTAAGCACGACAAGCTTATCGCGGGGAATGTCGACATCGATGTTCTTCAAATTGTGAACGCGGGCGCCACGTAGCCGAATGAAGTCAGCGTCTGTTGGGCCAGGGGCTGAAGGTCCGGACGGGGCGGCTCGCGAGTTTTCGGCTCGCGGAGAGGCGGAAGCGGCGTTTCGAGGGGCCATAAGCGGATGGCGGGAAGTGGCGGTTGGCGTTAGACTTCGTGACCGTAACAGACACCGTCCTGGGCGACCAGGGGACGGCCGCGATCCGTTCCGCACCCGCACCGCCCCGCGATCGCAAGGGGCTCTTCATGGCGTTCACGGCTGATTTTTCCACGGTGGCCGACCGCGAAGCGGCGGTACTCGCGCCGTACGCGATGTTCAGCCGGGATTCGCTTGGGCGTCGTCACGCCGAGCCCTCGCATCCGTATCGGGGACCGTTCCAACGTGATCGCGACCGCATCGTCCACAGCGCGGCGTATCGCCGCCTGAGCGGCAAGATGCAGGTGTTCACGGGCGACATGGGAGATTATCACCGGACTCGCCTAACGCACACGTACGAGGTGGCGTCGATCGCGCGGACAATGGCGCGCGCGCTGCGATTGAACGAGGATTTGGTCGAGGCGTTGGCGTTGTTCCACGATATCGGCCATCCGCCATTTGGCCATGCCGGCGAGGACGCCTTGAATGAGCTTTTGGCGGAGCATGGCGGGTTTTCCCACAACCGACACGCGTTGGCGATCGCCGAGGAATTGGAGAATCGCTACCCGGATTTTCCAGGCTTGAATCTGACCCGCGAAGTGCTGGACGGGCAGGGCGTGCGGGCCGACAAGCAGGCCGCCGCCACCGCCGACATCGCGCCGCTGCTCGAAGTTCAGATTGTCGATTTGGCGGACAGCATCACCTACGACGCCCATGACACTGACGATGCAGTGCAGTTGGGACTTGTGGACATCGAGGCGTTGTGTCGGCTGCCGTTGGTGCAAGAGGCGGCTGGCCGCGCCCGCGCGCGGCACTCGCCGTTGTCCGCCAAAATGCTGCGAACCGGGATTGTCCACGAGCTGATTGATATTCAAGTGGGCGATTTGCTGCGGCAGTCCGGAAGACGTTTGCTCAACAGCCAATTCCCAACGGCGGCTGCCGCTCGCGATGCCGGCTTTCGCCTTGGCCCCAGCGAGTCGCTGCGGGGACCGAAACGCGATCTCGAGGCGTTCTTGTACGCGAACGTGTACCGCCACCCGCGGCTTATCGCCGTCCGCACCCGCGCTCAAGAGCGGTTACGGATGATGTTCGAAGGCTATCAGCGGCGGCCGGATCTTCTTCCGGCGAGCTTTCAGCTTCGAGCCAACCAGCGTGGCCTTGCTCGCTCCGTGGGCGATTACCTGGCTGGGATGACCGACCGTTTCTGCGACGATCAATACCGTCTCCATTTCGCGGGGAATCCGCCCGCCGATTGATGGCCAGCCCCCGTGGCCATGGTTTGGCAACAGGACGCGAAGAGAAGCGGCCAAGCTAATAGCCACTCGACACTTCGCCCCTATCGCGGCTTCCCATCGCTTGGCACGTCGCCGGCGCGATCTGCCGCCATAGCCCTCCCTCCCAGTCTCACTCTCCCTCCCCAACTCCCTAACTCCCTTTCTCACTTACTCCCTGGCTCGCCCTTCTTTCCGCCCATGGGGCCGCCTTTTTTGTTGTTCATGGGGCGGCCCATCGGCGCGTTGCGGTTGCGTTCGGCCGAGGGATCGTAGGCCGGGTTGGGGCCGGGCGGATTGAGTGCCCCGGTATCTTTCTGCCACTCGCGGAGCGTTGTCCGCATCGCGGCGGCTTTATCCCGCATGGAAGGCGCCAGGTCGTTCCGTTCGCTCGGATCGGAACGCAAATTGTAAAGCTCGACCCGGCCGCCATCTTCGAAGAATTCAATCAGCTTGAAGTCCCCTTCGCGCAGAGCGCTTGACGGCGGTGAACGGCCGACGTAACAGGGGAAATGCCAAAACATCCGCGTCCGATTGAGTGACGAACCGCCGCGCAGCAGAGACACGAGGCTGGCGCCATCTAATTTTTGGCGCGCCGGCGGGGCGAGGCCAGCGAGTTCCAAGAGCGTGGGGAAAAAGTCAACGCTGGAGACCGGCACCTCGCAGCGGGTACCCGGCTTGGCGACACCCGCTCCACGGATCGCTAGGGGCACGCGAATGCCACCCTCGTAAAGTTGTCCCTTGCCGCCGTTGAGCGGCGCGGTGTACTGCTGCGTTCCACCATTGTCGGAAGTGAACACGACCAGCGTATCGCTCTCCAGCTTCCAGTTCCGGAGGGCCTCCATGATCCGCCCGACATTGTGATCGACGGCTTCGATCGTGGCCGCGTAGGCCGGATCATCGACGGCCGCGCCGCCGCCTCCCGTGCCGCGACCACCCCGCTGGCCCCGTCCCTTCCCTTGCCCCTGACCCTGCCCCTGACCCTGCCCCTGACCTTGTCTCTGCCCCTGCTCTTGTCCCTTCCCTTGTCCAGGTCTTGGTCCCGCATTTCGGGCTTCGCCCTGCGGTTGTGGATCGCCGGAACGCGCGCCGCCATCGCTGGCGGGACTGGCCGGGGAATTGCCACCCGCGGCGCCGCGCGGGCCACGCAGCTTCTGTTCGTACTTGGCAAGCAACTCCGACTTCGGATCGTACGGCGCGTGTACCGCGTGGTCCGCAAGGTAGACAAAGAAAGGACGCTCGCGGTTCTGCTCGATGAACTTCAGCGTCTCATCGGTCAAGCGGTCGCTGAGATAGTTCCCGCGATCATCGTGGTAGGCGTCTTTGGCGAACCCGATGTTTTCCGGAAACACGACTGTGCCAAAACCCTGGCCACCGGGCGTGCGCGGTCCCGAACGGCCGCGGCCGAGATTCCACATTCCCAAAAATGCGGTGGCGTATCCGCCGTCGCGGAGCGACTCGGCGACGGTCACCACCTCCGTCGCCAGTTCGGATTGGCTTTCAGCGCCCCTTAGTTTATGCCACGGTGAGCCGGTTGGCTGTCGCGAGTCGACTACGGTGTAAATGCCATGCCGGGGCGTGTATTGGCCGGACATGAGACACGCGCGAGTCGGGGCGCAATTCGGCGCGCTGGCGTACGCTTGCGTGAAGACCATACCTTGAGCGGCTAACCGGTCAAGGTTTGGCGTCTCCACGAAGGCGTTGCCCATAAAGCCAACATCGCGCCATCCCATGTCGTCCATAAGGATGAAAACGATGTTTGGTTTACGTTCGGCGGCCCCGGTCCCGCCACAAACGCAGCCGATTAGCAGCCATGCGGCCACGAACCGTCGCGCTAGCCTTGTGGTCAGCGCGGCCGCCATTCCGCAGAGCGACCGTTCCCCGAAAGCCGCTTGCCCAATTTCCGGTGAAATTGCGAGCATTGTCATTCAATCATTCCCACGAAGAAACTGTTGGGGATGCAATCGCACTGGAGGTTGTAAACGCTCGTCTCATCACCGCATTTAGCGCCCGTTCGCGCCGCGTTCGCAGATGAAGTCGAGTGTGCCTTCGGCGAGCGTGATCGACTTGATGGCATCGAGCAGTTGGTCGCGGGTCGCGCCACCTGCCGGCAAGGTCGGAGCCCGCGACAATGCGTACACTGTAATGTGGTAAGTCTTCGGTCCCGGTCCTTTGGAACACATCGGATCGTAAGCCGCCTTACGTTTATCATTGATTCCCAGGCGTCCAATGGCCCGCGAATCTTTCGGCAACTCGGTCACGCCAGCGGGAATATCATGGACGACCCAATAAGATTTCAGCGCGTCGGGCGTCTGATGCCATAAGCACAAGGCATAAGCTTTCGTGCCTGCTGGTCCGGCCGTCCAGGCGACAGGTGGAGAGACGCCGGCGCCGTCGCACGTGTGGTCGATTGGCAACTTTTGGCCAGCGGCAACTCCGGGCATCGACACCTTGATCCCCGCCGATCTTTGACCGGGCCGATCCTCCGGTTTACCTGCGGGTTCGCCAGCCGTTCGGTTCGGCTTTTCACCCGGCTTTTCTCCCGGCTTTCGTTCCGATTTGCCTTCCGGTTTCCGCTCGGGTTTTCCCCCCGGTTTTCCATCCGGTTTTCCATCCGGTTTTCCATCCGGCTTGCGTTCCGGTTTTCCGTCTGGTTTCCGCTCGGGACGTCCCTCAGGCTTGCCGTCTGGTTTTCCATCCGGTTTTCCGTCTGGTTTTCCCCCCGGTCCACGGCGTCGGGGAGTCGCCAACTCGGATCGGGTCTGGCCGTTCGGTTCGGTGTAGGTAAATGCCACCGATCCATTCGCGTTCAGCGTGTATTCCACCTTGCCTTGGCGGCCACCGATGTCGTAGGTCAAGCGGAAGCTGTTGGGCTGAGTGGCGGCAAAACCGACGATGCGGGCGCCGCGGAGCGGCATTAACGCTTCGCGTACCCCTTGGGCGCGTGGCTGTGGATCGACCTGTCCTTCGCGTTCGACTACCTCCCCGTGGAACCCGCCATTCAAGTACGGGTAGGTCGGCGAGGCGTGATAGTGGTAGTTGCCTTGGGCGTCATGGTGTCCGTTGAGCGTATCAAGGCCCACAGGCTTCGAACCGTCGGGTTCGGTGTAGCCATAGATCGGGTAGCCATCGAGCGCGTAGGCGATGATAGCGCCTTTGCCGATTTGTTTCTCGATATGGACGGGCGCGATGTGATAATGGTAATCATCCGCTCGCCCACAGTGCCCACCATATTCATCAAGTTCTCCAATTAAATAAGCGTCTTCGCCGCGATTATTAAATGGATTGAAAATGGGCACACCGTTCACGGCGAGCGCTATCGCGCCGCGGAGGAACCGGTCCTTCGCGATCGCTGGCTCCTTGGCCGGGACTGGTTTGACGGGAATCC
>JBJTOW010000668.1:0-3927 GCA_046074805.1 Planctomycetota bacterium
TATCGCACACGGATCGGTCCCTCGGGTTGGTCATCCGCGAAGATTCCGGAAAAACGGTCCGCAACTCGGCGCTCATCGCCACCGCGATCAACTCGCGGTTTCATGCGGCTGACGCAGCGGGTGGCCGCACGTCGGTCGCCAACGCCAAACGCGACGACTTCATCGAATTGCACCTACATCCTCGGTACGCGTTGAATTTCAAACGGTATATCCGAGTGATTCAAAACGTGGTCCTGAAGGAAAAACCCGCCAGTCGCCGGCTTCGAATACAGCTTTTGGCGAAGAAGCTGCTCGAACCGGTTTCCACCGAATTCGCCGCTTGGCAGTTGGAGGCGATTGGAAAAGAGGCCATCCCGACGCTGAAACAGGGGCTGGCGTCGCCAGACCTCGAGGTGCGGTTCAATTCGGCGGAGGCGCTCTCCTACCTGGATGTTCCCGAGGCGGCCCAACCGCTGGCCGAGGCGGCTCGCGAGTCGTCCGCGTTCCGCTGGGCCGCGCTGATGGCTCTGGCCGCCATGGGCCCCGACGCGTTTGACGCCCTGTCCGAACTGCTGCACGTGCCGAGTGTCGAGACTCGCTATGGCGCTTTCCGAGCGCTCAGCCAGCGGCGGCAAATCAGTCCGTTGGTCCGCGGCGTGATCTTGGGCGACGAGGAATTCAGTTTCCATGTCGTCCAGTCGCAAGCTTCACCCGTGATCCATTTCGCCCGCACCCGGCGTCCCGAATTGGTGCTGTTCGGCGCCGACCAACGGCTACAGCCGCCCGAGCACCTGTTCCTCAATAAACAGGTGCTCGTCAAACGCATCGACGACGAAAGCGTGAAGATCACGCGCTTCGAGCCCGGCAAGGAGAACCGCGAAGAGATCGTCCCGTGCATGCTTTCCCAATTCATTCCCGCCGCCGTCCGCCTGGGCGTTGGCTATCTCGATCTGCTGACCGCCTTCCGGCAAGCCAAGGCGGAGGGCTGGTTGGATTCCCGAATCGCCATCGAAGCTATTCCTCGGCCGGGCCGGGCTTATGAGCGTCCCGGATCGTCAGCCTCGCGTGCTGGCGGAACAATCGATGACGCCAGCGATGAAGGGGGAGCCGGTGGCAGTCGCGGCTCAATCGATGACGATGACGACGAAAATGGCGAAGTCGATGTCAATGACTTTGGCGGCCGCCTTGGGGCTGGCTCATCCGAAAACGAATTCCCGAACGCGATACGCACAAGCCTATCCGACGCCGATTCGAAAGATTCTTCCACACCTTCCTCCGATTCTTCCACGGAAAAACCGCCCGCATTGAACGGGGCCAAGGATCGTTCGGCGGGGGACACGCGGGGCCGCGCCGCTCGCGGCGCGATGACCGACGACTCCGAGTCCGCTGCGGACGCCCCTGCGAAGCTCGCGCGCCCCGACATCTTTGAGCGGGACAGTCGCCGCGTTGAGCAGATTGACCGGCCGGTGGACAAGCCGTCCGCCTGGGATCGGTTCCTGGAACAATGGATTGGAATCAAGACCGAGTGACTCCATGCTGAAAGCGTTGGAATTAGCCGGTTTCAAGAGTTTCGCGGATAAGACCCGCTTTGAATTTCCGGCGGGTATAACCGTGGTCGTCGGCCCGAACGGGTCCGGCAAGTCGAACGTGGTCGACGCGATCAAGTGGGTACTTGGCGAACAGAGCGCCAAGAGCCTCCGCGGCCAGGACATGGCCGACGTGATCTTCAAAGGCTCGGGAACTGGTGGGCGGAAGCCGGCCAACTCGGCCGAAGCCACGATCGTCTTCGATAATTCGGACCGCCGTTTGCCGATCGATGCGCCGGAAGTCCATGTCACGCGGCGAGTGTACCGGGGTGGCGAAGGCGAGTACCTCATCAATCGCCAGCCATGCCGCCTGCGCGACATCAAAGACCTGTTTCGCGGCACGGGCGTCGGAGTCGACGCGTACAGCCTGATCGAACAGGGCAAAGTCGACCGGCTCTTGCAGGCTTCGCCGAAGGATCGCCGGGCGATGTTCGAAGAGGCGGCGGGAATCAGCCGTTTCAAAGCCAAAAAGGTGGAGGCCCAGCGGCGTCTGGAACGCGTCGAGCAGAATCTGCTAAGGCTCCAGGACATCGTTGAAGAGGTTGACAACCGGCTGCGAGGCGTCCGCGCCCAAGCCGCGAAGGCGAAGCGTTATCGAGAATACAACGAGCGTCTACAGGAGCTGCGCACGCAAGTCGGCATGTCCGACTGGCACAAACTGTCCGAACAACTGACGGAACTCGATCAATTGATCGAGCGTATCCGCGACCAGGCAGGCCACTGGAACGCGCGGGTCGAATTGATCGAGGCGCGGCGGTTGGAAGCCGAGAATCAGCTGGCGGCCGCCGCCACGGCGCTGCGGGAAACGGAAAGCCGGATGGGCCGGATCCGCGAGCGGACGGCGGCGCTCGAGTCGGTCCGCGAGCAACAGCGGGCCCGCGGCCGCGACTTGCGCGAGGAATCCTCGCGGCTCCAAGAGCGGATGTTGTCGCTTTGCCGCCAGGCGTCGGAACTCCAGCGACGCCGCCGCGACGCGTTGAATCAGATGCGGCAGGCCGAGGCGGACTGCGCCGAGCAAGCCCGTTCGGTCCGCGCCAGCGAAGCGAGGCTCGGCGATATCAACCGCGAACTGGACGACCACCGAGCGGCGCTTGAAGCGGTTCGCGGCGAACAGGTCGCGCTGCTCCGACAAGCGGCCGCGCTCAGCAACGAGGCGAGCGGCTACCGGTCGCAACTCGCCGTGCTCGCCGAAACCGCTCAGCGATGCCGCCAGCGGTTGGAAGAGCTGGACGCGATGATCGCCGAACAAACCGAGGAGTTGGCGCGGGCGGAGGCGTCGGAGCGGGAGTTGGAGACGTCGGCGAACGAGTGTTTGCGGAAGCTGGAATCGGCTCAGCGGGAAGTGGCGGAGAACCGCCGCATCCAGGCCCGTCGGCAGCAGGAAATCGCCGAAATGTCGGGCGTGTTGGCCGGGGTTCGCGAACGCATTTCGATGCTCGAGGACTGGGAGTCGCGGCGAGAAGGGGTCGGCTCCGGGGTGAAAGAAGTCTTGATGCTGGCGCGGCAGTCGCCCCGCGGCGCCTTCGCGGATGTCCGTGGCCTGGTCGCCGATTTCATCCAGGCGGGTGTCGAACTCGCTCCGCTGGTCGACGTCGCGCTGGGGGATATCGCCCAATACGTGTTGGTGGATGGCGATAAACTGATCGAGCAAGTTTCGCTGGGCGCCTACCGTCCGTCGGCCCGCGTCGGTTTTGTCCGCCTGGGGAAGCAATCCGCCGCATCGTCGCCGCCCACCGATAATGGGCTGGAATTGCAACGGGGCGTGATCGGACGCGCGGATCGGTTGGTCGAGGTGGCGCCGGAGATGACGGCCATCGTCCATGGACTGCTGCGCGACACATGGTTCGTCGAAGACCTGGCGACGGCGCTGTCGCTTCAGGAGATGGCGAATGCGGGCCGCCGCTTCGTGACCCGCGCGGGGCAAGTTTTGGAACCCGATGGCACGGTGGTCGCCGGCCCACGCCAGACATCGGGCGCGCTCGTGTCGCGCCGCAGCGAGCTGCGCGACCTGCGCCAGCGGGCGGCCGTGCTCGAAACGCAAATCGTCAACGGGCAACGGGAAGTCGCGCGACTGCAAGAGAACATCGAAGTCCAGGACGGCCGTGCCCGCAGCCTGGCCGAAAAGCATCAATTATTGTCCGCTCGGCTCACCGATCAGTTGGTGCGGACCCGCGGACTGTCCGAGCAACGCCAGCAACGCCGTGAATTGCGCACCGCGACGGATGGCGAGGCGCTTGCGGCGGAACGCCAACACGACGCGGTCGCCGAGCAGTTGGAAAACGCCTCGGCGCGGCTCGCCAGCCTGGAAGTGGTGCTCGCGGAAAGGGACAGTCGGATTCGCGACGCCGAGGCCGCGATGCAG
>JBJTOW010000669.1:0-7433 GCA_046074805.1 Planctomycetota bacterium
TCCAGTCGGCCCGTTCTACGTCAAGGGCTGCTCCCTCCACGGGTTCGTGATGTTCAAGGCGAGCCCGGCGGAGCAGGCGGCGGCGGCGGTCGACATCAACCGCTGGCTCGCCGCCGGCCAAATCCAACCGCTGATCGGCCGCGTTCTGCCGCTCGCCGAGGCGGCCGCTGCCCACCAACTTCAAGAGGACAACACACTGCGGAAAGCCGACACGCTGCAAGGGAAGATCGTGCTTAAACCATAACCGCGAACTAAACCGTTTCCGGGTCGGAAGCGCGTTGCATTTTAGGGCGACAAATCGCGGCGACGGAGGGGCTTAAAGGCTTGTCCAACCGCCGTCGACCATGAGGTTGTCGCCCGTGATGTAGGCCGAGGCGTCGGAGGCGAGAAACACGACGGCTCCTTGGATGTCGTCGTTGCCGAGCATCCGTCCAATCGGCACTCGCTTGCAATACTGCTCCACGAACGGAGCCGGTTGGTGGTTGAAGTAGCCCCCAGGGCTAATGCAGTTCGCGCGAACACCCTGTTTGCCATAGTAGCAGGCAAGATAGCGGGTGAAATTGATCATCCCCGCCTTTACAAAGTTATAAGTAGGCGGTTGCACCATATCCGTGCCTTCATAGATCGTGGGATCGTTTGAGACCACGCCGTAGATGCTGGAAATGTTGATGATCGAGCCTCGGCCTTTGGCGGCCATCCCCGGCAGGAACGCCTGGCAAATCTGAAAAAGTCCCGCGAAGTCGCCGGCGGCCGCCTTCATCCAAGTGTCCGGAGTTTGCGCGTCGAGCCGTCCCACATGGCCATCGCGGGCTAGCGCGCTGTTGACGAGCACATCGAGCCGGCCGAAGCGCTCGATCAATTCGTCGCGCAGCCGAAGGATCGACGCGCTTTCGCTCAAGTCGACCTGCATTCCATGAGCGTCGTAACCCGCCTGCCGTAGATCCTCGGCGTACTGTTCGTTCCGTTCCCGCGACCGCGAGGCCGTGATCACGGTGGCTCCGGCCTCGGCTAACGCTTGGGAGATGCTGCTGCCGAATAACGGTCCAGCGCCCGCCGTCACCAACGCGATCCGCCCACGCAGCGAAAACCGATCGAGGATTCCCATGTCGACGCTCCGCTCCTAGCTCGAAATAATGACGCTCGTCTCCGGTCCAGCGATGGCCGATCGAGGTCGTCATCATAGTGGGGTTACGCCGTTCGTGGGCGACGCGTTGACCGTGTGAACCTCCCGGGTGTTTATCGATGAACCAAGCTGCGAATGTCCATGTTTCCACGCCGTCGTCCGAGCGGCTAGTGCTCGGAATCGTCGGACTGGGCCTGCTGGGCGGCGCGTTCGCCGATCGGGCCCTCGCGGGCGGGTGGCGAGTCATAGGGTACGACCCCGATCCCGTGGCGAGCGGCCGGTTGCGAACGGCGGGTGGCGAGCCGGTGGAATCCCCTGCGTCCGTAGCTCGAGTCGCCTCGCGTGTGTTGTTGGTGCTGCCGCATGATGGCGTGTCACGCGAAGTGCTTGACGTAATGCGGCCCGAACTGCGTCCGGGTTCGATTGTGCTCGACGCCACGACAGGCGATCCCGAGGCGATGGCGGAGATCGGGCGGCGATTGGCTGAAGAAGGAATCGCTTACTTGGACGCGACGGTTTCTGGCAGCAGCGCGCATGTCCGCGCCGGCGACGGAGTGCTCATGGTCGGCGGACCCGAAGGAGCGTTCGCGGAGTGCGAAGAGCTGTTCCGGGTCTTGGCTCGTCAAACTTTGTACGGCGGTCCATGCGGCCACGGTGCTCGACTGAAACTCGTCACCAACTTGGTTTTGGGGCTAAATCGCGCGGCGCTCGCCGAGGGCCTCGTGTTCGCCGACCGCCTTGGGGTGGATGGCGCGCTTGCGCTGGCCGCGCTCCGAGCTGGCGTCGCCTACTCGCGGATCATGGACACCAAGGGCGAAAAGATGCTCGATGGCGACTTTTCCCCGCAAGCCAAACTGTCGCAGCATCGAAAGGACGTCGACTTGATGTTGACGGCCGCCGCCCGCCATGGTCAAAACCTGCCACTCACCACGGTCCATCGCGAATTGCTATCCCAGGCGGAACAGCTGGGGTTTGGCGATCAGGATAACAGCGCCGTCATCATGGCCGTGCGTGCGCAAATGACCCCGATGACCGAGAGGAACTGCCATGGATAGGCAACGGAAAAAAGTAGTGACATCGTTGGGTTTGAAAGCGCCGGATAGGTCGCGGTCCTGGTCCTTGTCGTGGTCCTTGTCGTGGGCCAGGACAATGCGTTCGCCCGTGTTGAACACGCTCGTCTTGACCGCGACATTGCTGTTTCAGCCCCTGGTGCTCGCGTCCCTCTCGATTGTGAAGCTGCCGGTGCTGGGCCAACTCTTCGCTGTCGAGCAAAGGCCAGCTGTCGTAGGCGGGCAAGCGGCAGGCGGGCAAGCAGCGGGCGGGCAAGCGGCAGGCGGGCAAGCGGCAGGCGGGCAAGCGGCGGGCGGGCAAGCGGCGGGCGGGCAAGCGGCGGGCGGGCAAGCGGCTGCTGGCGGGGCTCCGGCAGGGCGCCCGGCGGCGGGTTCGCGGTTGACATGGCCGCAATTTCGCGGACCGCGTGGCGACGGGCATGCGCAAGCCAGCAATTTGCCAGTTCGCTGGAACGCGTTCCGCAATATCGCCTGGCAGACTTCCCTGCCCGGGTCGGGGTGGTCATCGCCGTTGGTCGTGGGCGATCGGATTTGGGTCACCGCCGCGCAGCCCAAAACGTTGACCGCCGAGGAGCAAGCGAAGCGTTTGGCTACGTTTCCAGCCGAGCAATCGGAGAGTTTGCGAGCGTATGGTTCGGTGGCTTTGTTCGCGTTGGAATTGGCGGCAGACACCGGAAAGCTCGTGCGTCGGATCGAGCTTTTCACCTGCGAAGATCCGCCGATCATCCATCACGTCAACAGCTATGCGTCGCCGACACCGGTGACGGACGGCGACCGGATCTATTGTCATTTTGGCGCGGTGGGCACCGTGGCGCTCGACATGCGTACCGGCGAGACGCTGTGGCGGCGGCGCATCGTGGTGGACGAAATCACGGGCGGCGGGAATTCGCCGATACTTGCCGGCGACCGGTTGATTTTTTCCTGTGACGGCACCGACGCCCAGTATGTCATCGCGTTGAACAAAGCCACCGGGGAAACCGTATGGAAAACAAATCGTCCACCGATCGAAGCGATGGAACCGAAGTATCGGCGGGCGTTCAGTTCGCCCCTGATGATTGAGACGGGCGGGCGGGAATTGGCGGTGGTGCCGGGGGCGCAATGGGTTGTGGCCTACGATCCGCGCGATGGCAAGGAAGTGTGGCGAGTGAACTATGGCGACGGGCACGCCGTGGTTCCGCGTCCTGTTTTCGCGAACGGTTTGGTCTATTGCTGCACGGGTTACCCGAAGCCGCAAATCTGGGCGATTCGGGTCGACGGCCAGGGCGACGTCACCGACTCGCACGTGGCGTGGACAAACGATCGGCAGGCCCCTGAAATCGCCTCGCCCATTCTGGTTGGCGACGAGCTGTATATGGTCTCCGTGATTGGCGTCGCCAGCTGTTTGGATGCTCGGACCGGCGAGACCCGCTGGCAAAAGCGGTTGGGCGGCAACCATGCGGCAAGCCCGCTGTTCGCCGACGGCAAGTTGTACTTTGTCAGCGAAGACGGCGCGACCACCGTGTTGAAACCGGGCCGCGAATTCGCCGAACTCGCCCGCAATCAGGGGACGGGCGTTCACATGGCATCGCCCGCCGCTTTCGACAGTTCGTTGTTGTTCCGCAGCAGTGAGGGACTCTACTGCCTGCGGGAACAGTGACCGGCCGACGCCATGTCCCCGTCATGCGTTCACGCGTCTCGGCATTCACGCTGCTCGGCATTCGCGCGTCTCGACGTTCACGCGTATCACACGCGTCCGACAACCGATCCTACGATCTTCTAAGCGGGGCGCTGCGCGTCGGCTGGCCGTTTGTCTTCCACGTCGACGGAAAAGCCCGCGAAGCGATTTTCAGCCAGGATGATATGGCGAGTGTCGGGGCCCAGCCGCACGCCAACGCGGCGAGCCGGACCACGCGTCTCCTTCAGTTCGTTGCCGCGCAGCGTCACCTGCTCGGTGCCACCCTGGACGTCGACAGCCACGCCCGCATCGGAGCCGCTGTCGATAACGCGATTGTTTTCGAAGCGGTTACGGTGAGCCGCGAATGCCGGACCGCGTTCGGGGCGGAAGAGAATTCCCACATCACGGCTGCCGACGACCGTGTTGTCGCGGACCAAGTTGTCTGTATCGCGGTGGCCGATCGAGATTCCGACACGATTGCCGTCCAGTTGGTTGCGTTCGGCGAGTCCGAATTTCACTCCCCAGCAGAAGAAAATGCCGATCTGATTGCGTTCCAATTTGTTGTCGCGAATCAACGGCCGCTGCGAGCCCGAGCCGGGATGCAGGCCCAGACCAGCGTTGTCGTGGCAATGGCAGGACTCGACCCGCACGTCGTGGCAAATCTGCCAGCTGATTCCGTCGCCGTTGTAGTTTTTCGCGGTCACGCCACGCATCGAAACGTCGGCGCAGTCCTGAAGGAATACGCAGCCGGCGTAGTTGCCGTCAAGGTTTTCGTTTTCGGCGCGGTTGCCGTCGAGCGTCACATCCTCGATCGCCAGATTCCGAGCAAACTCGGCGGTTACAAGCGGGAACAGCGACGATACGGTCGTTTCTCCCATGAGCCAGAAATTCTCGCGCAAGGCGCGGTCGAGTTTGAAACGGTTGCCATCGCGGGCGACGAGCGTGCGTTTGGCGACCGTCAGTCCGCCGTTGTGCGGATTCTTCGTGCGCAGGCAGACCGCGTCACCCACCGAGAAACCAGCGGCGTCGACGAGCGTGATTTCCTGGTCGTACCAGTCCGAGTCGACCGCGATCTTGACGGTTCGCGAGGCGGGTTTCGTGAGCACGGAATCGGCGCCGCTACCCAGCAATCGGACGTTGGACTGTAAAGTGACGGCGTTGCGCAACCGATAGACGCCCGGCAGGATCTTCACCGTGCCGCCTCCCAGCCGCGCGACATAATCGACCGCCGCTTGTAGAACGCGATGGCCCGTTCCGATCAAGTCGGCATCTTTGGGGCCAACGGTCACCGTCAAACGTTCGGCCCACTTTGGTTCGGACGCTGTGTCGCCCGATGTGGCTCGAGGGGCGGTAACGGGCGGCCGACCATCTTCTTCAGCGGCGAGCGGACGCGAGGTGGCGTCCCACAACGCGACGGTCGAAGCGCCGAAAGCGGTGGCTGCCCATGATGAAGCGGCCGTCTGAAGAAAACGACGGCGATGCGGCGAATACATGGCGGATACTCCAAAATGTCGACACGCGTTCAAGCCACCCGTCCCTGTCCAACGAGCGTGCGAGTGGCGGCAACCGGCTTACGGGTTCGCCGCCATTTTTTCGATTTTGCCCATCGGGTCGATTTGGAACACAGCCTTGGCCCGTGGGTCGGCCACGAGCAAGCGGTCGCCGCGTCGAGCGATTCCCACGGGATTAACGAGCGGCTCGCCAGCGCACAGCTTTTGCGGTTCGGCACCCTCGACGATTTTCCAAACCGCTTTGGCGTAGCCGTCGGTGACGAACGCCGTATTGTCGTCGGCCACGACGATCTGATGGGGAAATTGGAAGGGCCGCCCCTTCACGACCGTTTCCAACCCGCCGTCCGGCTTGAGACGCAGCACTTGGTCCGCGCCATGAGACACGATCCAGACTCGGTCGGTCGCGTCGATCGCCACGCCTCGTGGAGCCGGAACTTCGGCCAGTTTTTTCGCCGTGCCACCCGCCGCTGGCACACTCCAAAGGATGTGCAGTTCCAGATCGGCCACCACCAAATCGCCATTCTTCGCGACTGCGATCGCCATCGGAATGCCGATACCGCCCTTGGTGAGCGGCACGGGCTGGCCGGCGTCATTGAAACGGTACACGTCGCGGGTCGAACTGTCGCCCGCCAGCAGTTTGCCCTCGGCGTCCAACGCCAGGCAGCGGACGGCATTGAGCGGCGTGCGGAACTTCTTCGACGCCTGAAACAGGAGCGAGAGTTTGCCGTCGGCGATCTTCCACACGCCCGGCAGATCCCGGTCGGCCAGATAAACGGGACCGTCCGTGCTTGAAGCGACCGCGAGCGGATAAGCGACATCGGCGCCTACGGCCACGCCTTCCAACCAAACAACCGACATGGCCAGCGTGCAAGCGGCGACCACCACTGCGGTACGGGATCGAATCACTCCGCTGGAAGTGATGAGCAGCCCGGCGACGCGACTGAACCAGTTGGCGAGGCCGCAAGCTAACCGAAGCCCACGTGCCTTAGCGGTTCGTAATGCGGCGTTTCGGCGAGTTTCCTGAGCCATCGGCGGGCAGTTTCCCCTATCCGTTCGAACGGTTAGGTGCGGCGTTGACGCGGAATCCATCGCGGCGTTTCCTCGCGGTTAGGTGCGAAAAGGTGGCCGGTGAGCGGCGGGAAGAAAGGCGGACAGATGGGAGTCCAGTGGCGAAATCGATCCCGCCAAAGGCGTAAGGATTTTAGTTTGCGCCGATTGCAACGCCACGGGGGCCATGTTATTTTTACGGGGTAAACCCCTTCGGAATGACCACGGAATTGGCTCCTACGCAATTCGCCCCGGGCTGCCCAGGGCTCCAGGAAAAACAGGAATTGGCCTCATGAGCTCGGTCTGGTCGCAAAAGAACGGCGAAGTGTTGGTGATCTACTTTAACGACGCCAAGATCCTGGACGAGTCGCGTATCAACCAGATTCACGCCGACCTGAATGACATGGTGGGCCGTTCGGAGCACGGGAAGATCGTACTCAACTTCCAGAATGTCGCATTCATGTCGTCCGCCATGATCGGCAAGCTGATCTTGATCCACAAAAAGTGCAAGGCCGACAAACTGAACGTCAAGCTCTCGAACATCTCCGCCAACATCATGGAGGTGTTCAAGATCATGAAGCTGAACAAGCTGTTTGACATCCATCCCGACGAAGCCCAAGCTGTCAAAGCGTTCGAAAAGGCCGGCTGGTTCGGCTAGTGAGCGGCTAGTGGTTTGCGAATGGCAGCGACGATGCGAGTGTGTCCGTCGTAAGAGAGATAGGCCGTTGCTCACCGCGTGACAGACTGGAAATTCCGTCAAACAGAGGGACGTGACGTTCCGTTCCCGACCCTCACGCCCCGAACGGACGATTCGTGTTAGCGGTCCGGTTGATGGTGATGACGCCCATCGACGGGCGAAACCCTCAGATTGCAGATAAATCCCACCGCAAGCAAGCCGGCCATCAGATACAGCACTGGGAAGTATGCCGCGCCTCCGACCGCTCCCGCCGCTTTCGCGCGTTCGGCCCAGCGAGTCAATAGCACCGGCCCCGCCACGCCCGCGATCGACCACGCAGTCAACAGTCGGC
>JBJTOW010000670.1:0-4879 GCA_046074805.1 Planctomycetota bacterium
CGGGAACTCGATGCCGGATGTCTTCGAAGTCGGCGTCGAAAGCGGCGGCGTACGTTTGGTGCTCGACCACCGAACGGCTCGCGGCCGCCCCGATCACGCGTCGCGCCAGCTCCAAAATCGATACCGGCTCGTCGCTACCAATGTTGAACACTCGGCCGCGAGCCTCGGGATGGTCCATCAACGCCAACACGGCCCCCACCACGTCACTGACGTGCGCGAAACATCGGGTTTGCGAGCCGTCATCGTGAACTACCAGCGGCCGACCCGCGCGGGCCGATTCGACAAATCTCGGCAGCACCATGCCGTACGCGCCCGATTGCCGAGGGCCGACCACATTGAAAAAGCGTCCGATCACCACTGGCAGACCATCCTGCCGCCAACTGGCCAACGCCAGAAACTCGTCGATCGCTTTTGATGCCCCATACGACCAACGCGTCCGAGTCGTCGGCCCAAACACCAGATCGTCGTCCTCGTTCCACACTGGCTTGGGATTTTTCCCATAGACTTCGCTAGTGCTGGCGAGGAAAAAACGCACGTCGTCGCCGCGCCGTCGACGAGCGCGTAAAGCGGCCAACAGCCGGTCCGTGGGGTAGATGTTTCGTTCGATGGTCTCGATCGGCTGTCGAGCGACCAGCGCCACGCCCACCGCCGCCGCCAAATGATAGACCTCGTCGGCGTCCGCCACGACTCGTTCCAACAACGTCGGGTCGGCGATCGAGCCGGCGACGCACGCCAATCGCGGATGGTTCCGCACCGCGGCGAGGTTCGCGAACCGACCGGTCGATTCATCATCGACGGCCGTGACGTGGCACCCGCGTTCCAGCAGCGCCTCGACCAGATGCGAGCCGATGAAGCCGGCGCCGCCGGTGACCAGTACCCTTTTCACAAGTTCGCTCCCCGCCGCTTGCCACCACTGCTTGCCATGTCTCGCGCCGTGACATCACTGTCCGGCCGCCAACGCCACCCAATCTTCGGCAACGTCAGTCCAACTTCCACGTCTACACGCGGTTTGCCCGCAATTCCTTGAGACTATACACCGTGTCGCGCCATTGGATGCCGCCACGGGCCAGTGCCAGGAACATCGATCGCCACTGGATGTACACGAACAGCAGCACGGTCAGTGGGTAGCCCAGCACCACATGCAAAGGGTAGCCGAGTTGTTTCGACGCCCCGATCGAGAGGATCAGCTGCAACGCGGCGGCGGCCCCAAACAGCCAACCCGCGAGCCCATCGACCACAAGCGGGGCAACGAATGGAAAGAAGTTCACCGCCAACAAACTCAGAGAGCTCGCCAAGACGGCCACGGGACTGTACTCCAGCACGGCGAACGAATTCTTTTCCAGACCCACGATCAATTCGCGGAGCGAGCCGTACCAGTTCACCGCCAGCATTCCGTTGCCGTCGATCACGTCGCAACGGGCTCCGCTGAGCTTCATCACTTTGCCCAGTTTCAGGTCGTCATCGGGCCGCATGGCTAAGCGGCGATGGCCATCCGCGCGATGATAGGCCGCCGCTCGCACCAGATTGAACGCCCCGACGCCGCAATGCGCGCCGCTCCGTGGGTTCCGCACGCTCCAAGGCCGCGTGAACACCATGAAAAACACGCTGAACGTCGCCACGAACGACTTCAAGATCCAGCTCGGCATTCGCGTTTCTGGAAACGCCACGAGCATATCGAGCTGTTCGCGGAGGGCCAGGGCGACCGCCCGCCGCAAGCAACTGGGGTCAAAGAGAATGTCGGCGTCCGTGAATAGCAGCCATTCCCCCTGCGACCGGTCGGCCCCAAACTGCAACGCATGGTTCTTGCCTAACCATCCCGGCGGCAGCGTTTCGAGATGCACGACGTTCAACTGGGGAAACTCGGCCGCTAATCGGTTTAGGATTTCGCCCGTCGCGTCGGTCGAGCGATCGTTGATCAAGGTGATTTGAAGCGGTTCGTAATCCAGCCGCACAAGCGACCGGACGGCTTCTTCGATGTGCCGCGCCTCGTTGCGGGCCGGCGCGACAATCGACACGGCGGGCCAGTCGCCGGTCCAGTCCGGTTCAAGATGGGCCAAGCGGCCGATCGATGTGCCCCGCCACACGACGATCACTGCGACGGCGAACACGAACAACAACACGGCGGCCGCGAAATAGAGCATAAGGGCACGAACTGCCTGGGAGATCGGCGATCTTCGCGTCCGCCGGGCGGACACTGGAGCTCCCAGAATGCCACGCGGACCCAGCCGTCCGCAAGCCGTCCCAACGCCCCGTGCGTTGGCAAATCTAAAAATACGGGGGGAAGCACTCGGGGGAACGAAAACGCCAGTCCGTCGTACAAGAGCTTGCGACGGACTTGGAAGTCCATCGTACGAGAGGATGCAACGGACTCGGGAAGTCCGTCGTACAGAGAAGTTGCGACGGACTGGGAAGTCCGTCGTACAAGAGCTTGCGACGGACTGGGAAGTCCGTCGTACAAGGGGATGGAGCAGCAGAGCGATTCCGCCAATTAGAAAAGCTCCGCGATCGACTCGCCGTGGTCGATTGCCGGTACCGGGCGTCCTTGGAGGTTGGGGAAGTTGATGTGGGGATCAACGCCCAGCACTTGGTAGATCGTGTGATGGATGTCGCCTGGCCGGAGTGGACGGTCCTGGGGGACTTCACCCAGCCGGTTGGTCGAACCGACGAGGCGTCCGCCCTTCACACCACCGCCGCCGAGCAGACAGAACATGGCGTTACCCCAGTGGTCGCGTCCCGGTGTTCCCATGCTAAGCGGCGGTCCGCCGTTGCCACCGTTATTCATTTTGGGAGTTCGGCTGAACTCGCCGCACAACACCACCAGCACCTTGTCGTACAGTCCCCGGCGAGTCAGGTCAGTGAACAGCCCGTGAACGGCTTGATCGACCTTCGGAAGATAGTTTTCCATTCCCTTTTGCAGATCCCAGTGGTGGTCCCAGCCGCCGAAGTGACAGGTGACGAACGTCGTGCCCGCCTCGACCAAGCGGCGAGCCAACAGCACGCCTTGGCCCCACGAGTGTCGGCCATACATATCCCGCGTCGCCTCATCTTCCCGCGAGATATCAAACGCCTGCCGCGCCTTCTCGCCCGTGACCATCTCGAACGCCTGCATATCGAATTTGTCCATCGCCGCAACCGTCCGCGATTGCTCCATGCCCCGCCGCATGGTGTCGAACTGCGCGGTGAGTTGCCGACGATTCTCGAGCCGGTCGATCGTCAGGTTTCCTTGCAAGCCAATGTTGCGCACTTGGAAATTCTTCGCGCTCGGGTCCCCTTCGGTCTCGAACGGATTCTCTTGCGGGCCCAGATAATTGCCGCCGAAATAACCGGGCCGCAAACCGATGCTCGACGCGTACGGCACGGCGACATTCGCCGGCATGCCGCTTTGTCGCGGACCGGTGACTCGGGCGGCGATCGAACCGAAAAACGGATACTTGCCCGCCGTATTCGCGCCACTCACCCCATCGCGGCCGGTAAGCATCCAGTGCCCGCCGGTGAAGTGGTCGCCCGAGTTATGGTGCAGGGAACGCACCACCGAAAACCGATCGGCGATTTTAGCCTGCAATGGAAACAGTTCCGTGACTTCCATCCCTGGCACGTTGGTCGCAATCGGCGACCAGATTCCGCGATACTCGGCCGGCGCCTCGGGCTTCATGTCGTACATGTCCATGTGGCCGGGACCGCCATCCAGCCACAGCAGAATGACCGACGTGTCTTTCCGCGAAGTCCCAGCGGCCGCGGAAAGCTCCTTCGCCCGCAAGATGCTGCCCAGCCCGGCCGACGCCATTCCCGCCACGCCGACCCGCAGGAAACTTCGTCGACGCATGCCATCGCAATACTTGCCACCGTCGCCTAAGCCAACTTGCAACACGATTCGTCTCCTTCGCAGGCAGGGGCCAACTCGAACCAAATCGCTCGAGCTAGCTGAATGGCGAAAACTGTAGGGTGGGACTTACCGGGCAGGAACTTCAGGTCAGTTTTTGTCGGGAAGGAATTTCCAGGCGGGATGGGTGGGAGGCGACCTCTCGACCCACCCCAGAATCTTAGTTCCATCGACGTTCTAACGTCAATCGCGATCGATATGTTAGACTCCGACGGTCAGTCAAGCCACTCGGCGGAATCGGTCGATCAGCGAGGACGATCAACTTGTCGCAAATTAAACGCATCCTGGTGACCGGCGGCGCCGGGTTTCTCGGTTCGCACCTCTGCGAACGGCTCGTCGCCCAAGGCCACGATGTCATCTGCCTCGATAACTTTTTCACGAGCCAGAAGACGAACGTCGCGCATTTGCTGAAGCTGCCGAATTTCGAACTCGTGCGACACGATGTCACTCAGCCGATCTGGCTGGAAGTCGACCAAATCTACAACCTCGCGTGTCCCGCCGCGCCCGGTCATTACCAGTACAACCCCATTAAAACCACCAAGACATCCGTGTTGGGCGCGATCAACGTCCTCGGCATGGCCCGGCGTTGCCGCGCGAAAGTCTTGCAAGCTTCCACCAGCGAAGTGTACGGCGACCCGACCGAGCACCCGCAGCGCGAGTCTTACCGCGGAAGCGTCAATCCGCTCGGCCCCCGAGCGTGCTACGACGAAGGCAAACGGGTCGCCGAAACCCTGTTCATGGATTACTACCGCATGAACCGGGTGAATATTCGTATCGTGCGAATCTTCAATACCTACGGCCCGCGAATGCATCCGTTCGACGGCCGAGTCGTCTCGAACTTCATCCGCCAAGCGCTTCGCGGCGACGATCTGACGCTGTTCGGCGACGGCTCTCAAACCCGCTCGTTCTGCTTTTGTCACGACCTGATCGAAGGCATTCAACGGATGATGGAAGGGCCGGACGAATTCATCGGGCCGGTCAACCTTGGGAACCCTGTCG
>JBJTOW010000671.1:0-4085 GCA_046074805.1 Planctomycetota bacterium
CGTCCGAAGACCGCGTGGCGAGCGGCGTGGACGGCGCAGGTTACTCGGACGCCAGCGGCCCATACGGGATCCGGACCGATCGTAGCAACACGCTGTTGGACCGGGGACAGCCCACGCGGCCGGGCTCGGAAGCTGGCTCCAACCGGGGCTCGGCGTCACCGAATCAGCTTGCGGCCGCCAACGCGTCGGGCGGTTCGGCGTTACGTTATCGCTGCAAATAGATCCCGGCCGGTCTCGGTTTGGTGGAAGTCATGGAGGGCCTCGCAAATGGCCAATGGCTGCCACCCGGCGAAAAAGTGTTGATCGTCCTGGACCAGTTCGAGCAGTGGCTGTACGCGCGTCGAGCGGATGCGGCGGCCGTTCTTCGAGACGCTTTGGGCCAATGCGATGGCCAACGATTGCAGGCGGTCCTGATGGTCCGCGACGATTACTGGACGCCGATCCACGATTTCCTGAAAACGCTGGACGTCGACCTCGACAAACAACGGAATTGGCAGCACGTTCCGTTGTTCGATTTGACACACGCCCGGAAGGTGCTGACCCTGTTCGGCCAAGCCTATGAGAAATTGCCGCCAAACCCCGCGTTGCTCTCCGCTGAACAAACTTAATTCCTGAAGGTGGCGGTGGCGGGACTGGCGGAGAGCGATAAGGTCGTGAGCGTTCGCTTGTCCGTGTTCGCCGAATTGATGCGGGGCCGCGACTGGACGAGCGACTCGTTGGCGTCCGTCGGCGGCGCGGATGGCGTAGGCGTGGCGTTCTTGGAGGAATCGTTCACCGCGCGCGACGCCTCGCCGCTTCACAAACGCCACGCCGATGCCGCCCAACGCATGCTCAGATCGCTGTTGCCGCCGCTGGGAGCTGAAATCAAGGGACACAACCGGACCGGTGAGGAACTGCAAGTGGTTGCCGACTATGGCCGACGGCCGGACGACTACCAGGAACTTATCAAGATCCTGAACGATGAATTGCGGTTGATCACGCTGACGTTCGACGAGGAAAACAACAAGATTGGCTACCAGCTGACCCACGATTACCTTGTCCCGTCCTTGCGGACTTGGCTGGCGCGCAAGCAGTCGGAAACCCGCCGTGGCCGCGCGGAACTGCGGCTCGAAGAACGGGCCGCGACCTGGACCGCGAAACAGGAGAACCGCCAACTGCCGTCGTTTGCCGAATTCACGCGAATCGCCGCCCTCACATCGCGAAGCGATTGGACCCCGCCGCAACGGCGGATGATGCGGCGTGCGACTTGGTTCCATCTGATTCGGGCGGCGCTGGTCTCCATCCTGGTGACGCTTGCGGGAGTCGCGGCGTTCGCGGCCCGCGAATGGCAGCGAATTGGTGGCCTCACCGCGCAAATCATCAGCGCTAGCCCCGACCAGATCCTGGCGATCGCCCAGCAACTTGACCACAGCCCGAATTTCGCGGACTCGCACCTCAAGCATCAACTTGCGGTGGCGGGGTCCGCGACTGAAGCCGCGCAGAGACGACTGCATGCGCAATTGGCTTTGGTGGCCCGCGACCCGTCCCATGTGGCGCCGCTTCGCGACGCGTTGCTCGCGGGAAAGTACGCGTATGCGATTCCGATCCGCGAACGACTGCGATTGCTTCCCGCCACGCAGTTCCAAACGCTGACGGAGGAACTGCGATCGCTGCTGCATGGCGAGCGAGTGGAAACGCATCGCCGTTTTGGCGCCGCGTTGGCTTTGGCGGCGTATATCCCGATCACCGACGAAACGTTCTGGACGGCCGGCGACCTCGCGTTTGTGGCCCGCGAATTGGTGTCGGCCAATCCCGAATTTCAACCGGAATTGCGGCGCGCCTTGCGGCCCATCGAATCGCGTTTTCGTGGCGAACTTGAACGCATCTATACGGACGCTAAGGCGACGGACGCCCAGCGTTTGGCCGCGGCGAACGCGTTCGCGGACTACGCGCGGCGCGATAACGCGAAGCTGACCGAGTTATTGACGATGTCGACGCCCGCGCAGTTCGAGGTGGTGTATCCGCTGGTGGAATCGAGTCGCACTGAAGCCACGCTCGCGGCGCTCCGCAAAGTCGCCGCCGAACTGCCGCCGGATCAACTCGGCACACTGGATCGCATTCCCTTTGGGAAACGGCGAGCGGATGCGGCGGCCGCATTGCTGCGACTCGGCGAACGGGAGCCCGCGTTGTCGGTGTTCGCGATGAAAGACGACCCCGAAGCGCTGACGCAATTCATCTTCCGTTGCCGCCCGCGCGGTGTCGCCATCGAAGAGTTTCTGGATTGCTTGGAGATGGTGAGTTCCGCGCCGCCAACGAAATACCCGAAAGGTGCGCGTTACGCATTGTTGTTGGCGTTGGGCGAGTTCACGCGTGAAGAGGTGCCCGAATCGCGGCGGAAGGCGGTCCTCGAACAATTGCGGGACTGGTACGCGAAAGACCCCAGTTCCAGCGTGCATGGGGCGACGGCTTGGCTGTTGCGACACTGGGGCGACGGCGACTTCGTGAAGCGGATCGACGAAACCGAAACGCCACCATCGCCAGACCGCGAATGGTTCACCTTGGCGGTAAAGCTGAACTCGGAATCGCCAGGGTCCTCTTCGGAAAACGCCGCCTCCGCCGATTCCGCTGCACAGAGAACGTTCTATTACACATTCATCGTGGTTCCGCCGGGCGAGTATTCGATTGGATCTCCGAAAGACGATCCGGACTACAACGAGAGCCAACATCGTCGCCAAGTGCGATTGACGCGTTCATATGCGATTCTCAACCGCGAGGTGACATTCGCGGAGATATTCGCGATCAATCGGGTTGACTACGAGCGCACGATGAAAAGATACGAATACAATCCTGAAACTGCGGTCATATCGGTGAGTTGGTACGACGCGGTGTTTTTCTGCTGTTGGCTTACCGAACGCAGCGGCCGCCCACAGACGGATCAGGTGTACGTTAACCCGCAATCGCCGTCGATCGGACCGCAAGACCGGGATTTGCATGAAAAATGGTCGCCGCTGAATTGGCCGACGGATTTCAGCCGTCACGGCTTCCGGCTCCCCACGGAAGCCGAGTGGGAAGTCGCGTGCCACGAGGGCTTTCGCACTCCTTTTGGGTTTGGCGGTGACGATCGATTACTCGACAAATTCGGCTGGTTTTTGGAGAACAGCAACAAAAAGACGATTTACGCCCCGTTTGGGCGTCGCCCGAGTCTTCGGTCTATTCGATACGCATGGCAATGTTTTTGAATGGACGCACGATTGGTATGGGGCTCCGGAAATGCCATTGTCGATCGATCCGACGGGGCCAAGTCGTGGCGAGTGCCGCGTCCTGCACGGCGGCAGCTCCGGCGGCGATCCGCCGGACTGCCGACAGGCCAACCGGTTCACGTACACGCCATCGTATCGCACCGCCGTCAGCGGGTTTCGGCTGGCAATGACAATGCCCGGTAACCCGACTGAGACCAAACAGTCCGGCGAGGCCAAACAAGAGTAGCCAAGCAGCGTAAGGCGCTCGGCGGCGTGTCTCCCGCACGACGGACCTCCCGGTCCGTCGCTAAATAGATGCCGATGGACGAGTACCGCCACGCAGAACCGCTCTTCCGAGCATGAAGACAACCAAAGCCGGAGCGGCGCAAGCAAGGTCGGCTAGTTTAATTGTCTCATGGTGCCGCACTCGAGCTATGTGGAATAAGCGGAGCGGCGCAAGCCGCCCGGTCGCGTGGCGGGAGCGTCCCGCTCCCGGGCGTCGCCGTCCGCTCTCGCTCGCTCTCGCCCGCTTGCGGCGTTGCTTGCCGAGCGACTCGGCGCCGAGTGTAACGAGCCTTCACCGGGCGGCTTGCGCCGCTCCGCTAGTTGCGGTTGGCGTTGGCGCTCACTAGCCCGGACTTTTCCGGCCCTTGCGGGCCGATTTCGCGGATATTCCACATAGAACTGTCATCGTTTTGCGTTCCCAAAACCCTTAAATGTAGACAGAATATATATGCGTTAAAATTGATCCGTTTCTAGCATGGCAGATCAATATCTGCGCGAATCGAAACAGAAAAACCCCATTGTGGGGGTAGCGCTTTGGGGTTTACGGCGCGATAACTCGTCGTATGAACAAGCCCAAACGCT
>JBJTOW010000672.1:0-3070 GCA_046074805.1 Planctomycetota bacterium
GAGGCGTTGAAGCAGCGAGTGCTGGCGATCTGGGGTTCGGTTCGCACCGAGCGCAATCCGCAACGCGAACAGGTGATCGCGCGGGTTCGGGAGTCATTGCGCGCCGCGCCGGGCGACGCGCGACGAGGACATGCGGTGTTCCGCAAGGTTTGTGGGCAGTGCCACAAGATCCATGGCGAGGGGCAGGAGGTGGGGCCCGACATCACGGCGAACGGACGCGCCAACCTCGAGCAATTGCTCTCCAATGTACTCGACCCAAGTTTAGTGATCGGCGCTTCGTACCAAGCCCGTGTAGTGCTGACGGCTGACGGCCGCGCGCTCACCGGATTGATGGTGGAGGACAGTCCGCAACGCGTGGTGTTAAAAACGCAAGGCGGCAAGCAGGAAGTGGTAGCGCGGGCCGACGTCGAGGAGGTGCGGGTGAGTCCGTTGTCCTTGATGCCGGAAGGTTTGGAGACGCAGTTGTCGCCGGCCGAACTGCTTGATCTGTTCGCTTTCCTGCGGCTTGACCTCCCCCCTGACGATCCCCGAGCCCGATTGATTCCGGACCGCTAATAGCCATCGAACAGGTTGGCCCTCCTAGGCGTCGCCCCAGGGCGGCGCTCCACGGCTTCGCCGTGTCGCTCTGCCCTGGGCTATGGCTGTCGCTACTCCTTCGGCGTGGAGGCTATAGGTCGTTAGAGCTTCGGAAGATCGAAGTTTGCCGTGTCCGAACCGCTCGGGGGGACGGTGAACTTGATCTGCGTTTTCGCCGGATCGCTGAACTCGGGCGGGATGACGGCACCGAGCTTTTTGGCGGCGGCTGACCCTGGAGTCGCGGCTTGGGCCATCGCTTGAAGCTGCCCGGCGTCCATGCCGCCCTCGGGATTATCAAACTTCGAATCGCCGCTAGTCATCGAGAAGTAGACACGGTTTTCGCCAGGCACGGCACCTTGGATCAGCTTGAAATTGCCGCTGTCGTCGGTCTTGCCGAAACCGGTGGCTTTCTCGTGCAGGAAGTGGACGTTTACTCCCTTGGCGGGCTGACCGCCGATCGTGACTTTTCCGGAGATGGAAACGGTCTTAACGCTGAAGTCGTCGCCTCCACAGCCCGCGACACAAAGCGCCGCCAGCGAGGCGACGATTAACCTATTCCAACGCAGCATAAATCGATCAACTCCCATGAGTGTGGCGTGAACTGTTACCGAAAAGAAAGGTTAGTAATTGCCAACAGGCGTGCCGTCGTGGATGTAGGTCAACTGGCAGAGCACGTCGTAGTTGATGGTTTGAGAGATTCCTCGGGTCGAGCCGTCGCAGAGCACAAACGACGCGATCCCTGGATGCATGCTGTTGTAGACCCAGGCGTAAGTGCGACGCAGCGCATCGTTCTGATAGGGTCTATTGATGTTCCAATCGTTACCGTAGGGGAGGCTATTGGTGCTGGGACTGAGCACGGTGGATGACGAACCGGGTGTATAACCGTGGCAGCAAGTGTGGGTGCCGGTTAGGCCCCAGGGCCCGTAGGCGCTGGATGTTTTGCCCTTAATGCCGGAACCGCCCGTGGCTTCGCCGATCGCGATGCTGTTGCTGGTTCCGTCCGTAATCTGGGCGAAATTGGCCGCGCCGTCGTTTCCGAATGCGCCTTGGCGGATGTCGCCGCCATAGACCGCGTACCGGTCGCTGTAATCGGTAAAGCCGCCTGCTGAAAACAGGTAATTGGTGCGTTTGGCGTTGTTGCGGCTGTAGAAATCGCCAGATGTACCCGCGCCGCTCGTCACGTTTTCGCCCGCCACCGGCGAAGAGGGGCATTCGAGCATCTTGAGTCGCAGGCTGGTGATCGCCAAGTTCGTCGCGTCAGTCCCCATGACCGGCAGACCGTATGGCGAGGACATGCTGGAGCACAGATTGAAGTTGTACTGGCCGTGGGCGGCGCCTTGTTCGAACTGTGGGAGCATCAGCGTCCAGCCAGTGGTGTTTTTCACCTGGGTATTCCAGGCAGGAAAATTCGCGCGGCCGCTACCGATCAACGCGGGCGGAAAAACGTTATGGGTGTCATGGTAGTTATGCAGCGCAAGTCCAATTTGTTTCAGGTTATTGGTGCATTGGGTGCGTCGAGCGGCTTCGCGGGCCGCTTGCACGGCGGGCAGCAACAATGCCACCAGCACACCGATGATGGCGATCACAACGAGCAACTCGACCAAAGTGAACGCAGAGCGTACCGGTCGACGCCATGGGGTCTTCATACGAAAAGCTCCTTGAACAATAGAAGACATCGCCAAGCCATGCTCGAACGACTACCGCGCGCGGAGACCGCCGCACGAACGGCCGGTTCGGATACAAAGCCGCTCCTGCGGAACATCTCCCGCTAGCTCGGCGAACTGCCGTCCGAAAGGCGAAGATGTGCGGAAGAAAACGAAATGCGCGAGTACGAACGATCCGAGCGTTGGCTCGATAGCCAAGAACACCGCGAACGCGGAAGGAACGAAAAGCCTTTGCCTGGGCTCGGTCGAGCTTAATCGTAACGATGGCTCCGAAATATTCAAGAGATTTGGATGGAATTACCCGTCACGATCGTTGCCATCGTCGAAATTCGTGCTTCGCTCACGGGGAACGGGTATCATGTTCCGATGATAGACCGATGAGCAAAGCGACGCGTCTTCGTCGCTGCCCCGCGGAGAAAACTGGCGATGAATCGCTTACTTGGCTGGTCGGTGACTCGTTTTGGGCGAGTTTCGCTCCTGGTCGCGGCGCTGGTCGCGTTTCCCCTGGCCAACGACGGATGGCATGCCACCGCGCACGCCCAAGGCAACCCGGGCGGCGGTAACGCTGGTGGCGGCAATCCGGGTGGCGGCAACGCGGGTGGCGGCAATCCGGGTGGCGGCAATGTGGGTCGTGTCGTGCCGCTGGGATCGTTGGGAGCGGGTGGGCCCGCTCGACGTGTGCCCGACGACGATTACTACATCAGCTTGGCGTCCTACTATTCGGGCGATTACGCCGTCTCGCGGCGGAATTTTCTGGATGTCTCCCGCGGTGGCATTAAAGGGGCCGATGGCCGCCGTTGGATCGATTCGATCTGCTACCACACGATGCT
>JBJTOW010000673.1:0-2759 GCA_046074805.1 Planctomycetota bacterium
TTTCGCGGGCGAGCGGCCTGTGCGGAGTGGCCGCGAGTTGGTCATTGGCTACCTGGCGCGGCTGGCTCCGGAAAAGGGTCTAGCTGTGCTCGTCGATGCCTTTCTCGCGTTGCGGTCGCGGCCGAACACCGAACACGTGCGGCTGCGGATCGCGGGTTGGATGGGCGAACATCGCCGGGCTTTCGTCGATGAGCAGAAGGCGAAATTGAAGACGGCTGGCCTGGAGAGCTGTGTCGAGTTTCTGGGCGAGGTGGATCGCCGCGGCAAGGTCGAGTTTCTGCGCGGCTTGGATTTGTTGAGCGTGCCGGCGACGTACGACGAACCCAAAGGACTGTATGTGCTCGAAGGGTTGGCCGCCGGTACGCCGTATGTGCAGCCAGCCCATGGGGCCTTCCCGGAGATCCACGAGCGGCTGGGCGGCGGCCTGCTGGTCACTCCCAACGATCCGGCTCGCTTGGCGGACGGCTGGGAGCAACTGCTGCGAGACGAGGTCCGCCGGGAAACGCTAGGACGCGAAGGGCAAGCGGCGGTGCGGCGACTCGCCAGCTCCGCCTACCTGACCGAACGCATGCTCGCAACGTACGCCGCGATCCTGGGGGCCTCGAGCGCGAAACCAGCCGCGACCGAAGCAGCACTTTCCCGAGGGAACCAAGGATAGGACGAGTCTCACGACTCTCCGGCACGGACTGTCGAACATGATTTTTGCCATTCGTTGACAGGTGGTTACGGCCAATAAATCCCAGGCAATCCCACCGCCCCAAACAGATTCCTTCCGTACACCCTTGCGGCGCTATCCCTGATCGCCCCGTCGATTCAGTGACGCCGCACTGGCCGCTGTAGTTGATTGCGGAATCTCGACCGTTATCGAACTTGGCCGCTCGTGGGCCGCCGCATGAAACGCGTTCGAGCGGTCTTCGGCTGCATGCCGCGGCATGCGGTGAGACGAAGGCGATCCGCTGGCCACCGCTTTTCTTCATATTCGCGTCACGTTTTTTCGCGGTTTAATAACCGTTCCTTCGCGGATCTGTCACTCTGCGTTCATTGCGTTTGATTCATTTAATGCATTGTGGCGCTGGGAGTTAGCGCGACGGCGGGTGGCCGTCGGTTTGGGAAATGGTCGGAAGGGCGGCCCTATTTCCCAGACGGTCCCCGGCGCGTCGCGGCCCGCCCGAAGTGAACAGGAACAGAGCAGATGAAGATGCAGAAGAAGGGTTTCACGCTGGTGGAAATGCTGGTGGTGATCGCGATCGTGGCGATCCTCGCCGCGATTTTGCTGCCGGCGTTGAGTTCGGCCCGCGAAGCCGCGCGGCGGTCGACTTGCCAGAACAACTTGCGGCAGTTTTTCATTAGTATCACGTCGCACGCCGACCGCGATCCGGGCGAGGCCTATTCGACGGGCGGCTTTGACGGCCGTCGTTTCGGCTCGGTTGACACGATCGGCTGGGTCGCGGACATGGTGAATTCGGGTGCTGGCCGGCCGAGCGAGATGCTCTGCCCGTCGAACCCGTCCAAGATCAACGAGAAGATCAACGACTATCTGGGCGCTTCGTCGTCGAACACGACCGAGTGGGCGCCAGCCGCTCGACGCCAACGCGGTGCGGGACGGCACTGGGCGGCGTCCAACTTCGCCTTCTCCAACACCAACGTCGACATCGGCGATGTCGATGGTGATGGAACGGCCAACACGCAGGCCGACGCCGTCATCGGCTACTTCCTCGACAAAGGCTACAACACCAACTACGCCACCAGCTATCACTTCGCGCTGACTGGTCCGAAGCTCGAGTCTGACGGCTCGAACGGCTTGCGTTGGTCGAACACGGGCAGCGGTCCGGTCAAGTCGCTCCTTGGTTCGCGCGGCCCGCTGTCGCGCCGTGTTGTGGAATCCAGCTATCACCCTTCCTCGATTATCTCGCTCATGTTCGACTCGAACGTCGGCGACAGCAACGAAGCGGCTCTGGTGCTCGACATCGGCAAGTACGGCCGCGAGGGCGATCGGACATGCGAATCGTTCAGCGATGGTCCCTCGATCAACGGAACGGATCTAACCGCGTTTGATGACTGGGTGGATATCGGCACGATTCCGGTGTTGCAAGTCAGCGGCACGACCGTGAACTACAGCTTGATTGCTCAAGAGCAACCGCCGCCAGGCACGCGGGCGTTCACGGGCAACAACGCGTCGCATCTGCAGGATTTCCGCGACATGGCGCCGGTCCATGGCGGCCAGTGCAACGTCCTGTTCGCGGATGGCAGCGTTAAGTCGTTCAAGGATCTCAACGGCGATGGCTACTTGAATCCGGGCTTCAACATCTCCAGCGCGGCCACTTCCGCCCAGTTGGACGCTATCGGCTATCGGGACGCTACCAACGAGTTGCTGCCGGAGTTGATTTTCAGCGGTATTTTCGTCGAGAAGCAGACGCTCAAGGGACGCTTGGATTGAGGTTGTCGTTGACGCTCGACGTTATTCCAGTTGATTCGTAACCGTTTATGCTCACTACGACTCCTTGCCGCGCGTGATCGCCGCGGCAAGGAGTTATGTTCATGACTGGCCGTCCAAAGGCGATGCTGAACTCCCAAGACTCGTAAGAATGCCACATATCCTTGCGAAATGCCCGATGCCAACCCTTCTGCCAGAAACTCCTTTTTTGAAAGCGGGCGGCTGCCCGAGTGTAGCGAGTGAAGCGAGCCGGTTACGTTGCGTCGCCATCCGCCATCGATTCGTTATCGCCGCCGCGTTCGTTGGCATCCTGGGCACAGTCGGC
>JBJTOW010000674.1:0-10833 GCA_046074805.1 Planctomycetota bacterium
CGAGCGTCGACGGTTGCCGCCCGGGAACCGATGGCCGCCCCCGCCGCATTACTCGCGGCGCCACTTACCACGCCACCGTTTGTGCCACTCGCAGTGCCACCGGCCGCACCATTCGCTGTGCCGGAACCAAGACCAGCGCCGGCATTGTTTGGCATCGCCGAGACGAACTGGCTGTCCCGGGGTGCTCCGAGTTGCAGTGAACGCAGGCCGCCGTTGGTTGCGCCGATTGTCGAACCGATTGTCGAACCAATCGTCGAACCGCTGGACGCGCCGAGTGTGGAGCCCCCCATCGAGCCGCCAGCGAATCCGCCAGTTCCGCCGCCTGCGGTGTTGCCCATTTCGGAAACGGATGCCAATCGGCCAGCACCGGAGCCACCGACGACGCGGGCGAGCTGTTTTTCGGCGTCAGCGAGCCGCTGGTTCGCGGTCCTAAGTTCCGTCGTCAGCGATTCGCCGCGTTTCTGTTCGTCGACGAGTCGGGACAGGAGTTGCTTCTTTTCCGTTTGGCAACGTTCCAATTGCGGCGCGTTCGTCGACAGACACCCAATGCTCGTTGGAAAAAAACAGCACAGCGACGACAAGGCTAGCATGTCGTTGGATTTTGATCATGAGTCGCGACTCCTTTCGCGATTGGGCCGCGGCCGCTACATCTTCAGCGAATCGATAATCATATCCATCACGCTGGAACTCATCGTGGCCGAGCTGTCGAATGCCCACATGTTTCGCAGCACGTCAATCATCAGCATGCACGTCAAGCTCATGACCATAAACACGGCTAGCAGACTGAGCACATTGAAGATGGAATACGGAGCTTCGACGGGGACCGGTGCGTAATTCGGCTGCGGGCCGGTGGCTCCCATCGCGCCCGGCGCCAAGCCAGCGGTCATTCCGCCGCCGAAATTCATCGGGGCTCCGCCCAGATTATCCGGCATATTCGGGTTCAGCATGGCGCCGCCCGCCGCTCCCATACCGGCTCCGGCGATACCAGCCCCGGCCATATCGGCCATGCCGGCCTCAAACTGCTCGGAGTCCTCCAGGGCGATGACTTGCGAGCCGCTGTCCGACGAGTCCTCACCGCCCATGTCCGCCAGTGGCGAGAGCGCGAACTCCTCGTCCTGCTTGAGCATCGTGGCTTGGTCGGGGTCGGAAGCGATTTCCGCTTCTTCCAACGCGACCATGTCCTCGTCTTCGGGTAGTTCAAGCGAATCGATTTGAGAACCGCCCAATTCGAGCGGTTCTTCCAGCGAGAGGCCGGAATCGGAAGGTTTGCCGATGTTGATGCCGCTACCACCGGGATCGAGCGAGACGTCGCTGCCAATGCCGCTGCCGCCCAGCACCAAGTCGTCGCTATCCTCGCCGAGGCTGAGCGCGCTCTCCTCGCCCAGGTCGATCGTATTCATTTTCAGGGCGTCCGAGCCCAACGCGGCCGGAGTTTCGGAGGCGAGCGACAAGTCGCCAGTGCCGCCAGCTTGAGGCGATTTAAGAGCGGCTTCTTTTCCGCCCAAGACGCCAGAGTCGCCGGAAAGCTTCAGGTCGCTCGAACCGGCCTCGTCGAGCAGATTTAGGCCACTGCCCGGTTTGTCGTCGGCCAGCTTGATGTCGCTTTCAGCGGGGCTTTGACCCGCCTTCTTCTTGCCGATGATGGTACTGGAAGACGTAGGCGGACTTTTACCCAGAGCTTCGTCGCTGACCAAAATAGACACAGAGTCCAAGTCGCCACTCGATTCGTCGTCGTCGGCCAGGGGCGGTTCCAACGCCAATTCGTACGAGGAATCCGAAGCATCGGCGGCCCCGCCGCCCGCCAGCTCCTCTTTGACTCGCGAAACCTCCTCGGGCTTGAACTTCCAGCTGGTTCCATCGCGGTAACCATGGATTTCGCCTTTTTGACGCATCTCCGTCAGTCGTTCCGGCGACACACCCAGAATCTTCGCGGCGTCGTTCAGGTCGAGGAAGCGGGACATTTTCCAACCTTTAGCGGGGAGGCAGTAACGAGCGTATTTCGTGCGGCGACGGTTCGCCGCTGTTAAATTCGTCCAGCAACAGATCCGCCTGTAGATTACGTGCGCTCTTCAGCACGACCTGACCCGAGCTTCGGTCGATGTGGTACACGGCGAGGGCGCGGGAGCGGCTGTCCAGCACCAATAACTGCTGCGGACCGCCCGTCCCATCGCTCCACATCGCGACGCAATCGCCGGCTTGGGCCGTCCGCGCGGTTCCCATGGAGGCGGGAGCCGGAGCCGTAGCGGGCCGCTGTCCGTACAACAGCGGTCCGTCCGCTTGGACCATGCCGAAACCGAGCAACAAACCTGTGGCGAACACAAGCCCCAACGCCGCGTTTCGCATGACGCGCCTCTCGTCCCTGAGAAGTTAGGCGGAAATTCGGGCCTACGTAATCTTAGAAGGTGAATTCCGCAATTCAAGCAAAATTGACTCGGGAGATTATCGAGCTTACCGGGGCCCAGCAAGGTCGAAAAACGCCCGTTGTTGCTCGTCAGGCGTTCTGGCTGCAAGGAATGAAGCGATCTTGACGGCAAATATCCGCCAAACTAGCGGTCGCAGCCCTTGAATTTCACTTGAAATGCCACTCGGTCCAGATAGTATCGATTGAAACAGTTTTTCGGGGCGACTATCGCGTGATCGATTCGATGGGGGATGGGGTCATGACGCAGCGGCGAATCGCGGGGACTCGGCGAACAACTCGGCGGCCACAGCGGCTCTTGGGTGGTGCTCGCCAGCTGGCCATGGAAGGACTTGAGCAGCGGCAACTTTTGGCGGGTAATGTCACCGCGGCGATTCGTGGCACCACTTTGGTGCTGACAGGCGACGCGGCCGTGAACAACATCGCAATCGTCGCGACTGACAACAACCGATACGCGGTTATCGGCATTGATACGGACGTGAATCGATCTGAAGACCCGTTCGTAACGACTCGAGCGGTTCGCAATATCCTCGTCTCGTTAGGTGGCGGCAATGACGTGCTGCTTGCCACCAACGACGCGGCGGCCGTCTCGGACTTGCTCAACGATTCATTCGAATTCGACTTGGCCGATCGCGACATCGATGTCGAAGCATTGCAGGATGCGATCGATGACGTCGATCCGGCCGAAGCGTTTTCGGTGCCAGGTAATTTGACGATCATGAGCGGCCAAGGTGGCGATGTGGTCGGCATCGCTGGACTCGTGGGCGGCAACTTGGTCACTCAATTGAGCGACTTCGGCAGCGATGCGGCCAATTATTTCGTGTTCGATGGATTGGAACCGCCCGAAGACGAATACAGTGTCGGCGCTGGAGTGGTGTTGACCGGCGGCTCGCAGGGCGACAGCGTCGCGATAACGAATGCGCGGGTGAAGGGCCGAGTGACCGCGGATTTGGGCAACGGAGCCAATCTGATGGTGGTGACCGCCAGCCAAGTTGGGACGACGCTCACTTACACCGGTGGAACGGGGAGCGACACCGTGGCCACTGGCGACGTGGAAGTGGGTTTAAGCATGGCGGTAGTGACCCGCGACGGCGACGACGAGGTGTACACAGCGATCGAAGCTGTTGGCGCTACCAAAGTCGGACGGTTTTTAAGCATCGACACGGGCGCGGGTGCCGACATCGTGGCCGTTACTGGCGAAGTCGGAAGCTCACTGTCCATCACGACCGGCGACGGCGATGACGAAATCTCCGTTGTCGAGACCAAGGTCGACGCTAGCGTGACGATCAATTCAGGGTCCGGCAACGACACGGTCGAGGTCACTGACCTCGATGTCGCCCGCATCTTCCAGGCGTATCTCGGGACCGGCAATGACGGCCTGACGGGCACAAACTGGAAAGTTGGGTCCAGCGTGCAAATCGATGCCGGGGCCGGCAACGATGAGGTGTCCCTCTCGGAGATCGAGGTCGAGCGTTACTTCACGGTGTTGCTCGGGTCGGGAGACGACAGTTTGATGATCGAGAAATCGAAGGCGATGTCGCTGTATATCGTCGGCGGGTCGGGCAACGACACGGCGGAGATCGACGACGAGACCCGCGACGCGGTCGACGACTTTTTCGCGGCCTCGATCGAGGAAAATCCTCAGCCGACGTAAGCCTGTCGAGGCGGAGGTGGTCAGCGGAATGGCCTAATAGTGGGTGTTCCGCCGCCGCGATTGAGTTAGTGACGATACAGCGGCACGAACGCGGTAGATGTTCATGCTCGTCAGGCTTCCGCGAATCAATGGCGGCGCGTCGCGGCGTTAACCCGACGCGACGGTAGTTCATCGCGATTCGCTGCCTACGATCGTCCCGCTGGCGAATGGGCGGCCAGTTGGTCGATCATATCGCGAGTGGCCGCCTCGACCGCTTCCTGCCAACGCGAGTCGCCGAAGCGGTCTTTGTAGGCTTTGGCCGAGTGGGCGAAGATAATCCCACGGGAATTGTTGACGATCGCTCCTTGGCCGTTGGCGTCGAAAGCGGCGGCGACGTCCCGCGCCGTGCCGCCCTGAGCCCCGAAACCGGGCACCAGGAACCAAGTGTGTGGCATAGCGGCTCGCAACTCGGCCGCTTGTTCTGGATAAGTCGCTCCAACCACGGCTCCCACCGTACCGTATCCGCAAGCTCCGCGGCTCGCGGTTGCCAGTTGCTCGACATAGTCTCCGACCACTCGGTAGAGCGGCCGCCCATCGATCATCAAGTCCTGCAACATGCGGCCGCCGGGATTCGAGGTTTTCACCAACACAAAAACGCCCGCGCCACGTTGCTGGGCGACATCGACGAACGGCGTGAGACTGTCGTCGCCCAGATAGGGGCTGACCGTCAACGCATCCGCTCCCCAAGGGCTGTCCGGCGGCGCGCCGAGGTAGGCTTCCGCGTAGGCGGTGGCCGTCGAGCCGATGTCGTTACGTTTGCCGTCGAGGACGACCAGCAGTCCCTGGCCTCGCGCGTAGTCAATGACTTGCCCCAGCGCCAACATGCCAGCGGGGCCCCATTGCTCGAAAAACGCCGCCTGCGGTTTCACCACGGGCACCAAGTCGCGCACCACATCGATCACGCCGCGACTAAACCGAGCAAATGCGTCCGCGACCGCCGACGGATCGCGTTTGAGTTCATCGGCCAGAAGACCTCGTGGCAGGCTGTCCACTCGCGGATCAAGGCCGACCATGACCGGCGTCCGACAACGATCCACCGCCGCCATCAAGCGATCCGCGAAATGTGCCATCCTCGCCGCCCCTCCGATTGTCAGCCCTGCCAGCGTTCGACCCGAAACGATCAATTTAGCAGGAGTGGTGGGGCGTGCGCGTGTGGGTTGCTCATTGGGAGGATGCAGCCGCGCGAGCGTTGACTAGCGACCATGACAGCGATCTATCGCGTTCCCGCTGTTACCGACGCGCGGAGCCGTATCGGGCAGTGGCCAGGACTCGAAGCAGTTCGCCCATGTCGTTGAATTCGACGACGCGCGTCGCCGTGGCGACTAGCGTGTGGCCGTTGGGAAGACGGAACGCGTCGCTCGGCTGAGGTTCCGCGATCCGCCGCGTGATCCGTCCATCGTTGTCCAGTTCAGCGACTTCATTCGCGCCGTAATTGGCGACCAAAATGCGGCCGTCGGGAAGTGACTGCAGGCCGTTCAATCTGCCGCGAACCTGCCATTGCCAGACAACCACGCCGTCAAACGCGAACTCTTGGATCAAATTCGCGGTCGCGATCAGCGTGTGTCCGTTGTCCAACCGCTCGGCGTCAAAACATGGCTCATCGATCTTTTGTTGCCAACGGATCGATTGGTCGCGGCCCAGTTCGAGGACGCGGCCGCCAGGGTAATCGACCACTAGCACGTTGCCGTTGGCGAGCGGCTTGGCGCGAGTGGCGGCAACGGGCGCGTAACGCCACAGCACCTGGCCTTCGCGGTCGACTTCGACCACGGCTTGTTCCTCGACCGAGGCAAGCAATGTCGCGCCTCCCTCAAGTCGCTCGGCGCTCCATGCGCGAAACGGCACACGCCATTTTTCCTTGCCGCCTCCATCCAGTTCGATAGCGATCCCCCGAGTGCCGGTGGCAATCAGCGTATGCTCGCCAAGCGAGGCCCGCGCGTAGATCGACGAACGGTCGGTGGACGGTTTCGCAGGCGGAGCGCCGCCAACGACGACTCCATCCGCAAGACCAGCGGCTGTGATGATCCGATTCGCAACGCGGGCGAATTGCTCTTGGACCGCTCCCGCTAGCTGATTCACTCGACGCGTCCGCCACCGCGTCTCGGGATCGGGCGATTCGGAGAACTCACGAGTCAACCGAGGTGGAATCCATGGTTCGGCGACGAGCGACCGCATGGCGGCTTCGCGCGTCGCGAAATCGGGATCGCGAAACTGTTCGAACGCCGCGCGCTGCCGAGCGAACCGCGGGCCGTCTGGTTGTAGATCGCGGAAAAGGGCGACGAGCCGTTCCGGCTTGGGATCGACGCCGCGGTTTGTGATCAAGCGCGCGAACGCCTCGAGTTGCTTGGCGGTCCGTGGGTCCGAAGTCCTCTCCGCGGTGGAAACAGGCGGAGGGGCGGCGAGCATACTGGATGTTGTCAGAGCCAGCGATACGAACGCTGCCCCGCGCAATGCGGCGAAAACGGAGGAGCCGCCGTTCCAAACCATCGGCCAAGCAGGTCTGGGCTCGAAGGCTGCGATGTTAAAATTCGCGAGCGGGCGATGAATAGGCAAGGGGAACTCCGAATGCGCGGGCCGCGGCGAACTTGAATCTTTTTTCAAGGCGACAAAACCTGCCGCTTGGTGAATTTATGCGGCCTGTCGATCCGATTCAACTTTCCGCAGCGCGGCGGTTTTCCGTTGTTCCGGCCGCGGACTTCCCCTAAGATTTTCGTTAGGCGAAGTTTTCGCGGGTGTGACGGAGGTGGCAGCCTTGCCTATCACGACGATGCTTCCGGTCGAGCAGATTCTGGAGTTCATGCCGGACGGTGTCGCGGTGCTCGATGCCGACTGCGTGATCCAATGGGCGAATCGCCAATTCCGGCAGTGGTTCGCTGGCGAAGATCCGGTCGACCGGAAATTCTTCGAGGCCTTGGGTGGCCCCGAGCTACTGGGACCGGATTATTGTCCGTTCAACACAGCGCTGGTGATGAACGAGCCGAGCGGGGCGCGGATCCGGACGGCGGACAACCGTTTTTTCCACTTCCATGTCGCGCCGGTCCGCGAGGGCTTCCTGCCGAATCAGCAGCTGATCGTCACGCTGCGCGAGGTCACGAAGGAGGTCTTGCAGCACCAAATGATGGAGGCGATCCATCTCGCGGGCGCGGAACTGGCAAGCTTGCTGCCTCACGAAGTCGGCCAGATGGCGATCGAAGACCGCATCAACCGCCTCCGCGAGGACATCCTGCATTTCACGCAGCACTTGCTGCGATTCGATGTTATCGAGATTCGACTGCTCAATCCGCAGACGAGGGAATTGAAGTCGTTGCTGTCCCACGGACTGGATCGGGTCGCGGAAACCCGGCCGCTGCGAGCGGAGATGCACGATAACGGCGTGACGGGATTCGTCGCCGCCAGCGGACGAAGCTACCTGTGCGAAGATACTGCCCGCGATCCGCTCTACCTGACAGGTTTCGAAGGCGCGAAAAGTTCCATGACCGTGCCGCTGATGCGCAATCAGCAAGTGATCGGCACGTTCAATGTGGAAAGTCCCGAGCCGCGCGGGTTCTCCGAATCCGATTTGCAATTCCTCGAAATCTTCTCCCGTGAAGTCTCCGAGGCGCTCAATAAGCTCGACCTGCTGCAAGCTCAGCAAGCCGACACGGCGTGGCAAAGCGTCGAGGCGATCCACCGTGAGGTCGCAGGACCGATCGACGAGATCCTCAATACGGTCGTGCTTGTCATCGATCGGTATCTGGACAACAAGTGCCCGGATCGCGAGCGGATGCGTCAGATTCTGCTCAACGCCCGCGCGATTAAGGATGTCATCGTCCGGGTCGGCGCCAAACTGGCCCCTGCCGAGACCGCGCCGGCCAGCGATCGCTCCGCCGATTTTCCTCGACTTCGCGACCGCCGCGTATTGGTCGTCGTCGGCGATTCCCGCACCCGCGGCGACGCCCATCGAATCCTCGAAAAGTACGCATGCGTTGTGGAAACAGCCCACGATGGCAATGAAGCCGTGCTGATGATCAAAAGCTGCGAAGGCGAAAACAAAAAGTACGATGTCATCATCTCCGACATCGTGCTGCCCGACATGACGGGCTACCAGCTGATGCGGCAGCTTAAACAGTACTATCCCGTCGTGCCGTTGATCCTGATCCAGGAGTTTGGCCACGATCCACGGCATGTGGTCGTCGACGCCCGCAAGGAAGGACTGCATGCAAAAGCGGTCACCATCAAGCCACTGAAGCCAGATCAAATCGTAAGGGCGATCGACGCCGTGGTGTTGTGGATGGAAAGCCTGGAAACGGCGACTGTAACGGCCGCTGCAATGGCGACGGAAAAGGACGCTGAAAAGTCCGCCGAAAAGGCCGCTGAGGGGCATGGCCAGGGAGATGGTGAAGCGGCCGAAAAAGCGGCCGAAAAAGCGGCCGACGAGAAGGGCCTCTAAGAGTGCCGTTTGTCGTGAACGATCCTGGCGGCCAACCTGTTCTCGGTTTCGGCGGCGCCGTCTGGTTACTGGGCCATCTCGCGTTGTGCGTCGCCGTCTGGAACCGTTTGCACGCGTTGCCGCTGCATCACCGCGTCTTGAAGCTGTTCGAATTGCCGCTCGGCGCGTGGTTATTCTCCGCGCCCTGGCTGGCCACAGCCGGGTCGCCCTACGCGATCAGCTGCTGCCTGTTCCTTGCATGGGCGGTGATCGAGCGTGTTCGTAAGCGATGGTGGGGGAAACCGGCCGCGTTGCGGGCCGAATCGATCGTGCTTGTCGATGTGGCCCGCGAGCTTTCCGAGCGCGAGCTTTCCGTCCGTGGGCGTTCCGCATCCGAGTTGTCCGCGCGTGAACACAGCGTCGGTGGGACATCGCGGGTGTCGCTGGCCGGAGATTGGGTTGGCCGTTGGTGTGAAAAGTTGCCGGGAAACGAGATCTTCTCGCTGGAAATCGCTCACAAGACAGTGGCCATTCCGGGACTGCCAACCGCGCTTGATCGATTGGTGATCGCGCACTTGTCGGATTTGCACATGACCGGCCATGTCGCGCGGGCCTACTTCGAGTTTCAAGTGGAGCAGGCGAACGCCGCGCAGCCCGACATTGCGGTAATCACCGGCGACATTCTCGATAACTGGACGTGCCGCGAATGGATCGGGGAAACGCTGGGCCGCTTGCGTGCCCGATATGGCGTGTTTTTCATTCTGGGCAATCACGATCTGCGGCCCGGTCCGCCCGCCGAGTTGCGGCGATTGATGGAAAGTTTCGGGCTGGTTGACGTTGGCAACCGCACGACTCAGGTCGCCATCCGCGGCGTCGATGTTGCGATCACAGGCAATGAGCGCCCTTGGTTCCAAGCCGCTCGCGATGTCGCCGCGCCGCCTGCGAAGATGGCCAGCGGTCCATTTCGCATCCTGCTTTCGCATTCGCCCGACCAGATCGATTGGGCGATTCGCCAACGGTTTCCACTGATGCTTGCCGGGCACACTCATGGCGGCCAGATCGTCTTTCCCGTGATCGGTCCTGTGGTTTCCCCGAGTTTATACGGAACGAAGTATGCTTGTGGATTGTTTCAGGTGAGCGGTGTGGTGATGCATGTCAGCCGCGGGCTATCCGGCGAGGAACCGGTGCGATGGAATTGTCCTCCCGAGCTTGCGATTCTCACTCTTGTTTCGGCCTAAATCGGGCCCGTCCCCGGAGATTGCTTGCGATGACCCGCCAGTTCCGCGTTTTCCATTTGCGATGCGTTCCATTAACGTCCATGGCCGTCTTGATGGCCGCCGCGCTGGCAATTTGGCTGCCTGCGCATTCGAAGTTGCACGGAGAGGAAACAGTGAGCGACCAACGGAAGACGGAACAAACCGCATCAAGCACTGCGGTGGCAAGCGGTGTGGCGGCGGGCAGCGCGGTGGAAGGTTGGTCGGCCGAGTTGACGCTGGGTGTGAAGCGAGTGGGCGCGGTTCAGGTATCGCCTGATGGCGCACGCGTGGCTTACTCGGTTCGCGAGACAGTGATGGATGAGCAGCGGTCGCACTATCTGACGCACATCCACAGTGCGCGGATCGACGGTGGCGACGTGAGGCAACTGACCCGTGGCGACCACAGTTGCGACGACCCGCAGTGGTCGCCCGACGGACGATGGTTGGCGTTTGTCTCGGATCGGCCGCTTGGACTAGCGGCTCCTAGCGTCGCGCGGGGTGGGGCCGGCGAGCGACTTGGAAACAAGAAGAATGTATGGGCGTTGTCAGCCGAAGGCGGCGAGGCGTTTCCGATCACGGATGCACGCGGCGGCGTGAGCGGCTTCCAATGGTCGCCGGATAGTCGCGCGTTGGCGTTTGTCGCTCTGGACCCGCCCACACCCGACGAGGAACGGGCCGCTCGCGCGAAAGACGACGCGCGGGTGCTGGACGAAAACGTCAAGTTACACCGACTGTATGTCTCGGCTTTCTCCGGAGGAGTCGGATCGCTGGCCGAACCTCGATTGCTGACGACGGGCGCTCTGTGTGTCAATTTGGAAGGTGGAAAGCCTGGGCGGGCGGCTTTCGATTGGTCGCCTGACGGGACGGCGATTGTTTTCTCGCATGTGCGGACTCCCAGCCCCGACCATTGGCCGACCGCCGATCTGTCACGAGTCACAGTAGCCGATGGAAAGGTGATGCCGCTCTTGACATCGGCCGCGGCGGAGACCGCGCCCGCGTGCTCGCCAGACGGACAGTGGATCGCGGTGGTGGTAAGCGCGCCGGCTCCAACCTGGGCTGG
>JBJTOW010000675.1:0-8570 GCA_046074805.1 Planctomycetota bacterium
TCGGAACTACCGGCGGTTTCCATCGCGGTTCCTGGTACGCTCACCACCGCGTTTTTATCCTTGCAGCTTTGCATCGGCAAGAATTTCCGCCATGTGGTGGTGCCATTCGACGAAATCCTCAACGTTGTGGCCGCGGGCCACTACCAAGGTCAGCCAGTCGATGCCGGTTTGGTTATCCACGAAGGCCAACTGACGTATGGCGACGACCAACTCAAATTGGTCGTCGACCTCGGCGTTTGGTGGCATCAGGAAACGGGCCTCCCACTTCCACTGGGCGCGAACGGACTACGGAAGGATTTGGGGACGCCCGCCATCCGCGAACTGAACAGTCTGCTGAAACAAAGCATTCAGTACGGCCTGGAACATCGTGCCGAGGCTCTGGATTACGCGCAAGCCTGGGGTCGCGGACTGGATCGCCGAAAAGCCGACAAGTTCGTCGGCATGTACGTGAACGATTGGACGATCGATTTTGGACCGCGCGGCCGCCACGCCGTCACGGAACTGCTCGCGCGGGGACATGCCCAGGGAATCATTCCGAAGCTTGTCGTGCCCGAGTTCGTGGATTGAGCGGTCGGGCGCGACTAAAACGTAGACGTGCGTTGCTGCGGCCGTTCATCCGCGAGCCACTTGGCAGCGGACGAATTCGATCGCCTCAGCGGTCGTCTCCAGTTCTCCGAGTAACTGGCGCTCGCGAACCGCTTCCAACAGCACTCGGAATTGCGGACCCGGAGTAAGTCCGAGCCTCTTGAGTTCTCCGCCGTCGAGCAGTGGCGGCGGATTGAGTATCTCTGGAGCCATCGCCAACTTTTCCCGGCAAAAAGCGATGCCGTCTGTTGGCAATCGTTCAGCTTGAGCAAGCGATTCAGCGTAATCGACTAACTCACTGGCGTTGGCGGCGGCAAGCAACGGTTGTAACCGTGGCCAGTAACAGGTCGGTCCAGCGATCGCTTGACGGGCGTTTCGCAACAGCCACTGCGTGCGGTTGATTTCGTCGAGCGACAGCTTCCAGCGGCGACAAATCTTCTCCGCGGGAGATTGGGTTTCGCACGCGTCACCGTTTTGCTCGCCGTCTCGATCATTCGCCTCGGCGACCGTGTGAATCAACGCGGCCAAAGAGGCTGGGAAGGATGGATTGTGCAACCTTTCGAGCAGCTCCAGCGTGCGGTTCCAGGGAAAGTCGTAACGCGAGGCGGCGTGGGCCGCTCGACCGGAAAACTCGGCTGCGAGCAGATTCGTGGAATGCGACCGAGGGCTTCGCTGATCCGCTGAGGGTCCAAGCCCGGCCGCTTCGGGATCGTGCGGCGTTAACTCGGGGATCAGCACCGGCAGTAAACATCCGGCACTGAGCAACTCAACGCCTCGACGTCGCGTGGAATGGGGCAAAACCCGGCGCATCTCCGCCGCGATTCGCTCGGCGCTGACGATGACGATTTCCCGCGCCAGTTCGCGGATCGCGGACAGCGTGTTGCGTTCCAATTCAAAGCCAAAGGTAGCGGCGAACCGGACGGCGCGGAGCATGCGAAGTTTGTCTTCTTGGAACCGTTCGCGCGGATCACGGATGGCCCGGACCACGCCGTCGGCGAGATCTTGCCGTCCACCCACAAAATCCACAACCGTCTCGGCGATCGGATCAAAAAACATGCCATTGATTGTGAAGTCGCGCCGCTGCGCGTCCTCGGCGGCGCAACTGAACACAACGCCATCGGGGTGTCGGCCATCGCTGTACCCCACGTCGCGGCGGAATGTCGCGACTTCCACCGGAGCCACGCCGCGTTCGCCCCGAACCGTAATCACGCCGAACGCCATCCCTATCGGCAGCGTGAAACGATGGCCGAAAACGTCGCGAACCTCTTCCGGACGGGCGCTCGTGGCGACGTCGTAGTCTTTCGGAGTTCGTCCCAGCAAAGCGTCGCGCACACACCCGCCCGCCCAGTAGGCTTCATGGCCATGGCTACGCAGGCGTTCGACAATCCCGCGAGCGAATTGGCGATTGCGATCGGTATTGCTCGTTTCGGGCATGGGCGGCAACCGAGTCCCCTGTGCGAAATCCCGGGTTGCGTTGGCCGCGGCCTTGCGGGACGATGCCGCCTGAGGCCACGAATAGACGCCCCAGCTAACCTTCGGAATGTATCATGAGCGCACCCGCTGAACAAAGGCCATGGGAAATCGATGTCGCGACCGTCAAGCGGATGCTGGACGAGCAGGCCGACTTTGTGCTGCTTGATTGCCGCGAGTCGAGCGAATTCGAGACGGCGCGGATCGCTGGGGCGCGTCTCTTGCCAATGAGCGAGATCGCTCAGCGAGTCGAGGAACTAGCGGACCAACGCGACCGGCACATCGTCGTGCAGTGCCACCACGGCGGACGCAGTTTGCGTGTCGCACGATGGTTGCGAAGCGTAGGATTTCACCACGCGCAGAGCATGGCGGGCGGGATCGACCAATGGTCTTTGACGATCGATCCATCGGTGCCACGATACTAGCGGGTCACCAACCGGTCGTGGATCGGTCGCTGGCGAATCCAGGAATGAATCAGCGTCGTTGGGAAATCTCGGCGGCCGCGAGTGCTTCCCCTTGCGAGCCTCGTTAGCGCTGTTTATAGTCTCGTTTCTTCACACGCAATTGCGGGCGTGGCGGAATTGGCAGACGCGCAGGATTCAGGTTCCTGTGGCCGTAAGGTCGTGGAGGTTCGACTCCTCTCGCCCGCACTTCTTTTGACGCGGACATGGCAGTTCTTGCCAGTCATGAGCGGTTCCTCCGAACCGCCTTCTCGAAACATATTTCCAGGAAGTGCGGTGCCGAAGGCACCGTTTCCCCACAGACGCCACCTCATCGACGCGAACGCCGACCCAGCGAGAATCAGCGGCAGCCGTGATAGCCCGTGCAACTTCAATCGGCCGCGGTATGAAAGCGGCGCCCAAAGGCGCCGCACTCCAAATTCGTTGCCGCCAATATGATTTCGCCGAAAGGTAACTCGGCTCGACGAAGCCGTCTTTTGGAGTGCGGGGCCGAAGGCACCGCTTTCCCCACAGACGCCACCACATCGACGCGAACGCCAACCCAGCGAGAATAAGCGGCAGCCGTGATAGCCCGTGCAACTTCAATCGGCCGCGGTATGAAAGCGGCGCCCGAAGGCACCGCACTAACGCCACAGCGCCGAGTTCCCTCTGTGGCGTTTAGCGCTCATTCGCGGCAACACAAAACCGGTGTTTACTCCGACCCCGTCAGTTCGAGGGCAGAGCTGGTATAGTGCCGCGACTTCTTCCACCACGAATCTCCATCGTCGGAATCCGGTCCGGACAAACTAGCGCTCCATGAAACCATCTCTTCCTCACACGCTGTTCTTCCTCGCTTCCTTGCTCGTGCTTTCGGAGGGCAAAGCCTCCGCGCAGTACGCCGACTGGCGGCACGCGGGATCGGTGTTCGTCCTCACAACCCCCGACGGGGCCGACCTGCCGGCGTCAGCGGTGGTCGAGGATTTCCCGCTACTCGTTAGGCTTCACCGCGATTTCTTCGACTTCGGTCAAGCTCAGCCCACAGGCGACGACTTGCGGGTCTCCAGCGCTGACGGAAAGCCACTGGCCTTCCAGATCGAACAATGGGACGCGGCGGCGGGCACCGCGAGCGTTTGGATTCGTGTCCCGAAAATCAGCGGCAACTCCCGCCAGGAAATCAAACTCCTCTGGGGGAAGGCCGACGCGAAGAGCGAATCCAACGGGCAAGCGGTGTTCAACGCGTCGAACGGCTATCTCAGCGTCTGGCACATGAACGGCCGCGGAACCGACGACGCGGGCACCGTCGTTTCAAAGGACACCGGCACACAGCCCGCGACGGGAATGATCGGCGAGGCGCGGCATTTCCCCGGCGGCAAGGGAATCTCCGGCGGCGACAAGATCGCCGGCTACCCGGTGGGCTCCTCTTCCCACACCACGGAGGCTTGGATTCGGCCCATAAAGCCAAATTGCACCGTCGTCGGTTGGGGAAATGAGCAGGGTCAAGGCAAAGTGGTGATGCAGTATCGCAGTCCGCCACACGTCCGCATGGATTGCTACTTTTCCGCAGCAGACATCCGGGGAACTCACAAAGTTCCACTCGGCGAATGGGCACACGTCGTCCACACCTACGAAAAAGGTGAAACGCGGTTGTACGTGAACGGCATGCTCGACAGCGCGTCAAAGACGGCAAGCTCGCCGCTCGCCATCAAATCCCCCGCTCGCTTGTACATCGCCGGCTGGTACGACAACTACGACTTCGCGGGCGACATCGACGAGGTGCGGGTGTCCAGCGTGGTCCGCTCGCCGGACTGGGTAAAGTTGCAGTACGAAAACCAGAAACCCGCCCAGACGCTCGTCGGCTCCGTGGTTCAATCCGGCGACGAGTTCTCGGTTTCCCCAGCCAAAGTGACAGTGGCCGAAGGCGAGAACGTCGCGTTCATGGCCAAAGCTGGTGGAGCTCAAAAGGTCATCTGGCTCGTGAAACGGGACGGTCAGGAGACGGTCGCCGCTGTGGATCGATTCGGCTTCCATCTCGAAGCTGGCCGAGTGGTCGGCGACACCTCATTAACCGTCACACTGAAGGCGGTCTATCCGACCGAGGTGAAGACGCGCGAGGTGATGGTGACGGTCGCTGAGGCGATCCCAGAACCCAAATTCCAACTTGCCGCTCCCGCCACTTGGGATGGGCGCACACCGATCGAAATCGTGCCGCAACTGGAAAACCTCGAGGCGATGCGGGCCGCCGGCGCCGGAAAGCTAAACCTCTCATGGACCGCGTCCGGTGTTGCGGTCGTCAAGGAAATCGTCGACGGCAAGCTGGGACTCACTCGAACGCAAAACAGTGGCGTTTTGACGGTGCGCGCCACGCTCGACAACGGTGGCGCGTCGACGGTGCGAACCGCCTCCATCACCGTGACCGAGCCCGCAACCGACCCTTGGGTGCGCCGCGCCCCGACCCCGGACGAAAAGCCCGTAACGGGCCAATTCTTCTCGCGCGATGAAAAGAACGTCGGAACCTTGCATTACAACGGCAGGCTCACCGACCCAGCCGATAGCGTCTTCCTCAAACTTTTTGCCGATGGGCGATTGGTCGACACCGCGACCGCGACCCCGGCGGCAGACAAGTCATTCGCACTCTCGCACACGCTCCAACCGGGACTCGTTAAATACAAGGTCGAGTTTGGCACGAAGACCGGCGGCGCCGAGACGGTGCTCGATACGGTCGACGATCTCGTGTGCGGCGACGCCTACCTGATCGACGGCCAATCGAATGCGGAGGCCACCGATGTCGGCAAAGAGGATCCGAAATACACCAGCGAGTGGATCCGCAGCTTTGGCGCCATGGCTGGTGATCCAACAAACGCCCGATTCGCCCGATGGGGCCATGCGGTCATTCGAAACCGCACCGCCGGTCAATTCCAAATCGGCTATTGGGGAATGGAACTGGCGAAGCGACTTGTGGCGAGCCAGAAGGTTCCAGTGTGCATCATCAATGGTGCGGTCGGAGGCACTCGGATCGATCAGCACCAGCGAAATGCCGCCGACCCAACCGACGTGGCCACCATCTACGGCCGGCTGCTATGGCGGGTAAGGCAGGCCAAGTTGACGCATGGCGTTCGAGCCGTTTTTTGGCACCAAGGAGAAAACGACCAGGGTGCGGACGGGCCAACAGGCGGGTTCGGCTACGAAACGTACCGCCAGTTTTTCGTCGACATGGCGGGCGGTTGGAAAACGGATTATCCGAACGTGCGGCAATACTATGTGTTTCAAATCTGGCCGAAAGCGTGCGCAATGGGCGTGAACGGTTCGGACAACAAACTCCGCGAGGTGCAACGGCAACTGCCAACGCTGTTCTCAAGCCTGCACGTGATGTCCACGCTTGGGATCAAGCCGCCGGGCGGTTGCCACTTTCCCATCGAAGGATACGCCGAGTTCGCCAATTTGATCGGACCACTTGTTGAACGGGACTTCTACGGCCAGAAACCCGCCGCCCCGATCACTCCGCCAAACCTGCGAAGCGTGCGGTTCGCGAACCAGAACGGCGACGCATTGACGCTCGAGTTCGACCAGCGGGTGACGTGGGACGACAAGCTGCTCACCGAGTTCTACCTGGATGGCGAAAAGGGAAAGGTAGCGTCCGGATCGGCCAACGGCGCGATCGTTACGCTTCGACTGAAGATCCCATCGACCGCGAAATCGCTCACCTACCTGGACAGCGCCAACTGGAACCAGGACCGACTGCTCCGCGGCGAAAACGGCATCGCCGCCCTCACCTTCTGCGAGGTGCCAATCGAGCCTCGTCCATGAGCTAAGCGAGTGAGCCGGCGTTTGTGCTTTTTCCAAGCGACTCGTGGGGGAAGTCATTCAGAAAAATGAACTTCCCTTTCCTCGGCGGGGCCATCGTTGTGGACGAGGAGGTCCGTCTTGCCATTCGAACAGCTCGTGGTGCCTCAGGCGTGGATTCCACCCCGAACTCGCGCGTGCCGCTCGCCCTGAGCGAACAAGGATCGTTCGAGCTATAATTCGAGGCATTCCCCGGTCCCGCAGTTCGATGGCCCGGCGAGCCGCGCGCCCCAATGAGCCGTGTTCGCCTCAGTAGCCGTTTCCCACCCACACCGCAGGAGCCCACCGATGGCGGTCGATCCGACGAAAACGCATGTGGTGAAGTCGTTCGCCCATACCAGTCCGCTGCTGGCGTGCCGGTTCGATCCGGCGGGAAAGCTGATTTTCGCCGGCTCGGAGGACAGCAAAGTTTTGCGGTGGGATATAGCCACAGGGACGAAGACCGAATTGGCCGGGCATAGCAGCTGGGTGCGGAGCCTAGGGTTTTCCCCCAATGGCGAAACGCTCGTGACGGGCGGTTACGACGGCCGCCTCATCTGGTGGCCGGCCACGGCGGAAAAACCGGCACCCGCTCGCACCATCGACGCCCACGCTGGCTGGATCCGCGCGTTATCAGTCAGCCCCGACGGCCAACTGATCGCCACCGCCGGCAACGACAACAAAGTGAAGCTCTGGCGGATGGACGATGGTTCGCTCGTCCGCGAACTGATCGGCCACGAATCGAACGTCTACCACGTCCAGTTCCACCCGAGCGGCAGCGCACTGGTTTCCAACGACCTCAAATCGCAGCACATCCACTGGGAGGTGGCGACCGGCGAAGCGAAACGGAAGTTCGCCATCCCTGCGCTCCATAAGTATGACGGTGGCTTCATGGCCGATATCGGCGGAGCCCACTCGATGGCATTCAGCCGCGACGGCAAGCTGCTAGCCGTTGGCGGAATCACCAACGTCAGCAACGCGTTCGCCGGTGTCGGCAACCCGGCCATTGTGCTGTGGGATTGGGAAAACGCCAAAGAACTGGTCATGCATCAAAGCAAAGCCAAGGTCCAGGGCGCGATGTGGGGAGCCGCCATCCATCCCGACGGCTTCACCATCGGCGGCTCGGGCGGCGGGGGCGGGGGCCATCTTTTCTTCTGGAAGTTTGACCAGAAGGAGGAATTCCACACGCTTAATGTCGGTAACATGGTCCGCGACTTGGCCGTGCATCCCGACGGCATCCAACTCGCCACCGCCCACTTCGATAAACAAATCCGCCTGCTGGCCATGGCTCCCAAGGCTTGACACGCATCGTACCGGCCCAGCTCATGCTTTTACCGAACTGGAGTCTTTGGGCAAGGCATTCGATTCCATGATCGTCTGAGTCCTTCGTTCGGCGAACATAGCGATGGACTCGGAAGTCCGTCGTGCTCCGAAAATGAAGCCTCGACTAAGCTCTAGCCGATCCACTCATGCATACCGCCCCGGCCGCAGTCGTTTTCGATCTCGATGGAACGCTACTCGATTCGCTCCGCGACATCGCGGAGACGGTCAATCAGGTACTGGACGAGCGACAGTTTACCATCCACCCGCTCGACCGTTTCCGGTACCTCGTGGGCGATGGCGTCGTGACGCTGTTCGACCGCGCGTTACCAGCGTCAGCCAGCCGCGACGAGTGGCTTCAGCCGTGCGTCGCACGGTTCCATGAGGTTTATGACCGCCATTGGAACCGACATACGCGCCCCTACGACGGAATTGTGGAACTGATCGCCCAATTGCGCTCGCTGCGAGTGCCGCTGGCGGTGCTCTCGAATAAGCCACATCCATTCACGGTGAAATGCGTTGAAGAGTACTTCGCGGCGGACGATTTCATCGCCGTGTTGGGGCAGCGCGAAGGCGTGCCGCGCAAGCCTGATCCGGCTGGAGCGGTCGAAATCGCGAAGCGGCTCGGCGTGCCTGCCGATCGGTGCGCGTACGTCGGCGATTCGCTCGTCGACATGCAAACGGCCGTCCGCGCCGCGATGTTGCCGGTCGGCTGCCTATGGGGCTTCCGCGAACGCGACGAACTGCTCGCCCACGGCGCCCAACGCCTCATCGCCCATCCCGCGGAACTGCTCGAACTGTTCTAGCGGTTGAGCGGTTTGGCGGTTGAGCGTCTAGTGCGTTGTCCATTCTGAATTTCTGGGTACGACGGACTTCCTAGTCCGTCGCGCAGTGTGCGACTGCCGTAAGGATTACCCGTCCCAAAGTGTTGTGCCA
>JBJTOW010000676.1:0-3136 GCA_046074805.1 Planctomycetota bacterium
CTCGTGTGAAACGCACGATCGTCGACGCGGTCGGCCCCGAAGGCACGGCGGTGCTCAAAGCCGACGATCCCCTCACCGCGGAGATGGCCCAACATTGCCGCGGTTCGGTTGTCTATTTCGCTCGCGATCCCGAGCATCCAGTGATGGCCGCCCATCGCGCGAAGGGGGGCCGCGTTGTCTTTGCCCGGGACAACTTCGTCGTTGTGGCCGACGCGCAACTTGAAATCCCACTGTTGTCGTTCGATCGCATTCCGCTGACCCACAACGGCCGCATTCTGTTCCAAGTGGAGAACGTGCTGGCGGCAACCGCGGCGACTTGGGCGTTGGGGATCGCGGCGGAAGTGATCCGCAACGGATTGGAATCGTTCGCGGCGAGCTTGGAAAAGTCCCCGGGCCGGTTCAATCTTGTGAAGATCAACGGGGCGACGGTGATTTGCGACTACGGCCACAACACGTCGGCGCTGAAAGCGATGCTCGAATCGCTCGACCTGTTCCCGCCAAGCCGGCGACTCGCTGTCTATTCGGCGGCGGGCGACCGCCGCGATATCGACATGATCGAGCAAGGCCGCTTGCTCGGCGCCGCCTTCGACCACGTGATTCTGTACGAGGATCACTACATTCGCGGGCGGCAGCCTGGCGAAATCACCACGTTGTTCAAACAAGGGCTCGCGGAAGGCGGTCGAGCCAAAGAGGTGGCCGCCGTGCAGGGCTGGGCCTTGGCCGTGGAGGATATGCTTGGCCGGATCAAGCCCGGCGACTTGGTGCTGCTGCAAGCCGATACGATCGACGGGGCCGTGGAGATCTTGAAGCGGCATTTGTCGGTGGACGCGGCGGCCCATGAAGTGAATTTGAAGGACGCGCTGAAGGCCTCCACGCCTCCCAGCGCCGTCTAAACCGGTTTCTCTCTTTCGCTGCCAGATGGTGTCCTCATGGAGTTTCGGCGGATTTGGGCGCTGCGCGGCCCGAACTATTGGGCCAATTTCCCAGTGCTCGAGGCCGAGCTGGATTTAGGGCCGTACAAAGACCAGTCGTCCGATGAAATGCCGGGCTTCAACGATCGGCTGAAGTCGTGGCTGCCGTCGTTGGTCGAACATCGTTGCAGCGTCGGTGAACGCGGCGGGTTTTTCCAGCGGCTGGAACGCGGCACCTACCTGGCGCACATCCTGGAACACGTCGCGCTTGAGTTGCAGACGTTGGCCGGCAGCGACTGTGGCTATGGCCGGGCTCGCGAACTGGACGAAGAGGGCGTCTATCGCGTCGCCTTGCAGTACGAGGAAGAGGCGTTGGGCCGCGAGTGCCTCGAGACCGGACGCCGCCTGTGCCTGGCGGCCGTCCATGACCGCCCGTTCGACATCGCGTCTGAATTGAGGTCGCTGCGGTCCCTGTCTTACGACTTGCGGCTCGGGCCTAGCACCGCCGCGATCGTGCGCGCGGCGAAACTCCGGGGAATACCTAGCCGCCGGCTCAACCGGGAAAGCCTCGTGCAGTTGGGCCATGGGGCCCACGCTCGACGCATCTGCACCGCTGAATCCGACCGCACCTCCGCGATCGCGGAGACCATCGCCCAGGACAAAGAGTTGACTCGAGAGCTTCTTCGCGCGGTCTCCGTGCCCGTACCGATGGGACGCCCGGTGGCCGACGCCGAGGATGCTTGGAACGCGGCGGTTGACTTGGGATTGCCCGTGGTTGTCAAACCGCAGTACGGCAACCATGGCCGCGGTGTCGCCACGAATCTTGCTTCCCGCGATCAGGTGCTCAAAGCGTACGCCGCCGCCCGCGAGGAAAGCCGCTACGTGATGGTCGAGCAATTCATCGAAGGGCTCGACCACCGTTTGTTGGTCATCGGTGGACGGTTGATCGCGGCCGCGATCCGGCAACCGGCGCATGTTGTCGGCGACGGCCGTTCGACGATCGCCCAACTGGTCGAAGAAGTGAACCGCGATCCTCGGCGGAGCGATGGACATTCGACCGTCTTGAGTTTCATCAAGCTCGACACGATCGGCATGGAGGTGCTCGCGGAACAGGGCTACGCGGCAGACTCGATTCCACCGGTCGGCGCCACAGTGCTGATTCGGCGCAATGGCAACCTAAGCACGGGAGGAACGGCGACCGATGTGACGGAACGCGTGCATCCCGAAGTGGCCGCTCGAGCGGTCGAGGCGGCCCGAGTGGTCGGGCTCGATATCGCAGGCGTGGACGTGGTGGCGCTTGACATCAGCCGTCCGCTTGAGGACCAACGGGGTGGAATTGTCGAAGTGAACGCGGGCCCGGGCCTGCGGATGCACATTGAACCGACGGCGGGGCACCCGCGACCGGTTGGGGAATCGATCGTTGAGATGCTTTTCCACGCCGGCTGCAACGGGCGGATTCCACTCGTCGGTGTCAGCGGCCTTCGCGGCGCCGTCGCCGCTAGTCGTTGGATCGAACGCATGCTCGCGCGGCGGATCGGTGGTCTGAGTGGAGTTGGGCGAGTTGACGCGACCGGCGCCTACGCGGGCGGTCGCAAAGTGGCCGGTGGCGATACCTCCGAGTGGACACGCACGCGGAATTTACTGCTGAATCCCCAAGTCGCGGCGGCGGTGCTGGAAGCGGGCGTGCCAGGGATCGTGCGTGAAGGGTTCGGCGCCGATCGGCTCCAGTTGGGTGTCGTTACAGGGTGCGGGTCGCTCGAAGGACAAGATCTGTGCGGACTGGGCTCAGAGGAAAAATACGCGAGAGCTTTGCGCACGGTGGTCGACGTCGTGCTGCCTGACGGCTTCGCCGTTCTCAACGCCGACGATCCGGCCGTCGCCGCCATGGCGGAGAAATGCAAAGGCGGCGTGATTTACTTTTCCCGCGAACCAAGCTCGCCTGTCCTGGCGGAGCATCTCGCGCGTGGTGGCCGCGCGGTGGCCCGACGTGGCGGCTCCCTCGTGTTTCTTGTGGGCGGCGGCCACGAGGAATCCGGGCCGTGGCCGGCCGCCTCGATCACCGCCATCGCCACAACCGTGGGAACATCCAAAGTGGCGGCATCCGCGGTGACAGCATCCACGGTTGCAGCCGACGCGGTGACAGCATCCACGGTTGCAGCCGACGCGGTGACAGCATCCACGGTTGCAGCCGACGCGGCAATGTCGTCCGAGGGTAGTGAATCGGC
>JBJTOW010000677.1:0-13423 GCA_046074805.1 Planctomycetota bacterium
CAATAATGATGGTAAAACTGTGTCGGTATCGTGCACAACTCTTGTGCAATGAAATAGCATACTTGTTATCAATGGTACGCTCACGCGTAACAAGAGAAATGCCTGCGAATCTCTTGCTACGCAAGGCAACTACTGCTACTCGCATTTTTAATGATACGGCAATCAAGAATATCCAGGCACCAACCACACTCTCTTCAATCAAGTCATATGGTTTGCACAAGAGGTAGAATTATGCGACATGAACTTTCGAAGCGTATCAGTCAGTTGATGCACCAAGTCGATCAATCCTTGATCGGCCAAAGAAGCCTGGTCCAATTGTTCGGTGCGGATCCGCACAAAACCGAACAGTGGACTGTATCCCCGCTCGGCGCTGCGGATCGCTCCGATTGCGCCATCGAGTTTGGATCGTACCCGCTCGAAGGCTGGCAATTCGTCCAGTTTCATGGTGGCCACAAGCGATTGCAGATATTCGTCCAATCCGCGTTTTCCTTGCTGCAATTGGTCGGCCAGCCATTGCCGCAGCAAAAAATCGCTTTCGCGGCGGTACTCTTCTTCCAAGTACCCGCGAAAACCGGGGATGTAACGCAGGATCGATTCCAAAAAATTTCGTTCGTCCGCGTGACGAGCTGGGTCCACCATCGAGAGGACTCCGAGACAGGGGCGAGGTGTTAATGGCATTCTAGGGATAAGCCCGCGCGCGGACGAGGGCCGACATTAGTGATCTGGAACGGTTGCGGGGCGTTTGCTATCGTCCGCCCGAACCTGGGGCCGCAGTGTCGAAAGCGAATTCGCCGGCGGCCGAGTCGCACTAGCTTTCCGGGGAGTCCCGTGACGTGACGCGAAGATTGCAAGACGAGCGCCCCGCGCGACGGCCTCACCCCCCGTGCGCTCCTGAAGCGGCGCGGAGCCCTCTCGACATGTTGGCCGCCAAGTTGCTAGCCGCTCGTCTTTCCGTCACCCGCCACGCCGTCGGCATTCTGGGTTTATGCGTGCTCGCTGGCTGCGCCGAGGGCCCTTTCGGACTGGCCCGTTACAATCCGGTGCTCGTCGAGGAATGGCGCAAGGACGAAAAGTATGGCCCGACTTTACATCAACGCCTGGAAGAGATGCGGGAGTGGGAGCGGCAAGCGGGATCGATTGGAGCCGACCAGGAACAATCGATTTGCGTCAAGCTGAATGAGCTCATCCGAAGCGACTCGAACACGCTTCTGGTCACTCAAGCGGTCAGAACGCTCGGCGCCATCGACTCCGCGCAGTCCCTGGATGCGCTGCGGTTCGCTTCCACGCATCCGCAACCGGACGTCCGAGTGGCGGCGTGCCGAGCCTGGGGCAGAAAAAAATCAGCGGAAGCCAGCGAAACGCTCGCCAATCTCCTCAATGCGGATACGCATCTGGATGTGCGAATGGCGGCGGCTCGCGAGCTCAGCGGTTTCCCCGGCCAAGCGACAATCCAAACGCTGGCGGTCGCCCTTGAAGATCCCGACCCCGCATTGCAGCGGCGCTGCGCGGAATCGCTGGAGGCGGTAACGGGCAGGAAACTTGGTAGCGACGTGAAGGCGTGGCGGGAATACATCGCGAGCGGCCAAGCGAAGCCAGCCGAGCCGGTTTCGATCGCTGATCGCGTCTACTCCTGGTTCCGTTAACGGAAAGCAGACCCTAAGTTCGCACAACCGGCGCAATTGGCAACTCCGTTGCGATCGCGCTCATCTTTCGCCGAAGGGGCGACGATATTCCAGGTATTCCCTGGGGCGTGCCAAACACGCCTATATCGTCCATCTATCTACCGGCAAACTCCTCTATGACTCGGATCCACGTGTCTCTGCGGGCTCTCGCCTGCGCAGTCGCGCTCGCGGCCCTATCGTCGATCGCGGGAACGGCGCTCGCCCAGTCCAATCGCCCCGCCTCGCTGGAACGTGAACGTCCCCGGCCGAGCGGTGATGGCGCGCCAATCCTCTCCGTGCGGATCCGCCCCGAAATCAACGCCGCCCCGGATGCGCGGTCGGAACTGACTGGCCAAAGTTCACGGGCTGCCGTGGTCGGGCAAGTCAGCCAATCGCAAGACGCGACCGCCGCGTCGCCGAAGTCTTCGCCCATAGTGGCCCCGGAAAACGATGCCGCTGCCACCGATGCGAAGGATGCGAAGGCCGTCGCTAAGGAAGAGACCGACGGCAGCGAACCGGCTGAGTCCGAAGACGGGGCCATCGACGCAAAATCCCTGGTCCAAACCGACAAACTGAAGACCCAGGAAACCGACACCGAAGAGACGATTGCGCCTGCGGAAAAACCGTCCGACGAACCAAGTCCCAACGGAGTCGATGGCGCTGCGGCCCAAGGCGAAGCGGCCGCCGAGCCGGCACCTTTGAAAACGCCTGTCCGCAATGAACCAAAGACGAAGGCGGCCGACGGCGCGTCCGGCGATGGGAAGACCGAAAACCCCAAGGCGGAAAGCGACGACGCATCAAAAGACGACGCGCCAAATGGCAAGGTTCCAGATGGCAAACTTCCAGGCGATAAGGCGGAGTCGAACAAGGCTGGTGATACCAAGGCTCTTGATGCCAAGCTTGGTGAAGACAAGTCGGAAAGCAGCGTGGACGGCAACGCGTCGAAGGGCGCGGACGCGAGTGATAAACGGTCTCAGGAACCCCGGACGCTGGGCAATGCGCCGGATGCCGTCGCCGTGCCAACCTTCGAGCAAGATTTGACTCCCGAGCTGCTCGAGTTGCGCGACCGTGTGCGGAAAACGCTGTCTTGGTACTACAACGAGCCAATCAGCGTGAACAGTTACAGTCCCTGGGGCATCATGCACGCGCTGATCGCGTTCGGGGTCGATACCCAGGTTTACAACCAGGATCAAAAGGTCAATGCCATCGGCTGGCTGTGTTACAACAACGCCTGCCGGGGCCAACGTCTCATGTACCTGGAAAATGGCAAGCTGCGGGTCGATATCGGCGTTGGCGTCCAAGGTCACGCCGGCCAATTTCTGTCGATGCTCGCCCAGTCGCGGGTCCGCACCGACTTCCCGATCAAGGTCGAGGGGCGCGACTTCACGGTCGCTGATTTAATCGAGTCGGAGAAGGAGACGTGCCGAGCCCGGACCGAACTGACGTTCAAGCTCATCGCCTTGGCCCACTACCTGAAGACCGACGCGACTTGGAAAAGCGACATCGGCGAAGAATGGAGTATTCCACGGCTCATCAAGGAAGAACTCGCCCAGCCTGTCGTCGGCTCGGCCTGCGGCGGCACGCACCGGATGACGGGCTTCAGCTACGCGGTGAATAAGCGGACAAAGTTGAACGAGCCGTTCGAGGGTCAATGGCTGCGTGGACGCAAATTCGTGCATGCGTTCCATGACTACATTTTCAAGCTGCAAAACTCGGACGGCAGTTTCAGCACCAACTGGTTCGCGGGCCGGGGCGATTCGGGTGAAATCAAGCGGCATTTGGAAACGACCGGCCATATGCTCGAATGGCTCGTGTGCTCGCTCCCGTCCGATCAACTGGATGATCCGCGGGTGATTCAAGCGGTTGACCATTTGACGTCGGTCTTCGAGTACGGCATGAGGAACGGCGTGAAGTGGGAGATCGGTCCGCGCGGACATGGCCTGCACGCCTTGGCTCTCTATGCCGAACGGCGGTTCGGAGACAAGCCCGGTAGCCGCGAAGCGATTTTCGCTCGGCGAAATTCGACGAAAGCAGTCGTTCGATAGTTGCCCCGTCTGGGGAAACGGCCTACGATTGCCGCGTCGTTATGAACGGCGGGGCGATCGCATGGGCGAGGGTCAAGCGGCCGTTCACAGATCCGCCTACGCGCTGCGGGAACGTTGCCCTATGAAAGCCGGCCGTTTCGACACACACCTCGCCGGCCTCCTGAAAATGGCCCGTCAATGGGTCGAATCCAGCGACGCCGACTCGCTCCTCCTGCTGCTCGACGAACCGCTTGATTGGACGACGCTCGCCGAAGCCGCCCAGGGCGTCAAAGTGGTTGTGGCCAGCGATACGCGGGACGCCGTTGAAGGAGCGGCCGACGCTGGAATCCCCAGTGTCGTGCTGGAAATGGGCAATGAGGCGGAGGTGGAAAAGCTCACCCAAGCCCTGTTGCTCGCCGTCGCCAACGAAGTACTGCTTCCCGGAGCCGCCGTGGTGGCGATCTACAGCGCCTTCGAAACGGGCCGGATGGACTCGCTAAGTTACATCCACCTGGAAGAGCATCTCGGACGCCTCACCGCCCGCGACCTCAAACGCCTTGTCACCAACGTTCCACTGGAAGTCCTCAAATCGGTTGTTGATTTGGCGATCGAGATTGGCCGCGAGGGCCGTGAGGGAACGCCGGTCGGCACGCTGTTCGTCGTCGGCGACACCCGCCGCGTTCTGACGCACGTCCACCCTGCCGGCTTCGATCCCGTGCGGGGTTACAGCCGCAAGGAACGCTCCGTCAGGGATGGCAAAGTGCGGGAAGCACTTAAGGAAATCGCGCCGCTGGACGGGGCCTTCATCGTCTCCGCCGATGGCGTCGTCGAGAAAGCGTGCCAGCTGATCGACGCTGGCCACGCCAGCCTGACACTCTCCAAAGGTCTAGGCTCGCGCCACTGGGCGGCCGCCGCCATCACCAAGGTCACCTCGGCTGTTTCCGTCGCGGTCAGCCAGTCCAATGGCACGGTCCGCCTATTCCAAAACGGCGAAGTCGTGCTGCGAATCGAACCGTTCCGACGAGCGATGAAATGGAAGGCCCCGGAGAGCGAACCACCTGTCGGCGACGGTTCGGCCTAGTGCTTCGTCAAAACTGAAAATGGGGCGACGCACTCAATACGGCACTAGTTAGTGCGGCTCACGAACCGCTCGACCAACCGCCGCGGCGCGCCAATGTCGGCGATCCGCACTTCCCCCAGGTAGTGGGCGGCGGACGGCTCTTGAAAGCCAGCCTTCGGCGCGACGAATGAGCAAGTGATGTCGGCGCGGAAGGTGGGGTGGCCCGGTTGGCCGGTGTTGGCGTCGAGTCCACTGGGCACATCGATGGCGAATTTGCGGGCGGGCGCAGCGTTCATTCGCTCGATGACGGCGGCGAGCGGCGGGCGAGGGTTGCCGCGGGCGCCGATGCCCAGTAGCGCGTCGACGATCCAAGCGGCGCCCACTAGCGCCGAGTCAATCCGCGATTCGTCGCGTGGAAATTCTTCGATGTGGTAGAGCGGCAAATGGGAACGCTGAACGATCGCGAGATTGGCCGCCGCATCCGGGGAGCAAGCTGCGAGATCGCCCACGAACACGACCCGAACCGCATAGCCCCGAAGGTCGAGATGCCGGGCAAGCACGAGTCCATCGCCACCGTTGTTGCCGCGGCCACAGACGATGACGACCGGCCCGTTGATGCCGAGCGATTCGAGCAGATCGGCGCAGCTTCGGCCAGCGTTTTCCATCAGCACTAAGCTTGGCATCCCGAACTCACGCGCCGCCGACTCGTCCAAGGCCCGCACTTGCTCGCTCGTCAGGCAACCCGCGAACGCTGCGGAACGCTCCAACAGCGTTGATGGAAACGATTCGGCGATTCGCAGCATTTGGTTGTATTTCGCCAGTCGCTCGCTACGGACGATCGAGCCGATCTTGATGAGGTCGCCGGCGGCCCCAACCGCCAAGTCGGCGATGGTGGCGTCTTCGGTTTCGCCGCTCCGCGCCGACACCACGCACGTGTAGCCGGCCGAGCGGGCCAGTTGCATCGCGCGGAGCGTCTCGGTGACCGTTCCGATCTGATTGATCTTGATTAAGACGCTATTGGCAACGCCTCGATCAATGCCTTGTCGCAAACGCTCGACGTTGGTCGTGAACAGGTCGTCGCCGACCAGCCGCACCCGGTGCCCAAGTCGTTGCGTCAGCCGTTCCCAGCCTTCCCAATCGTCTTCCGCCAAGCCGTCCTCGATGCTCGTGATCGGGTAGCGCTCGATCCATTGCTCTAATCGGTCGATCATTTGATCGCTGGAAAGGCGGGTGTCCCGTTCCGAGACGAGCCGGTAGCCAGCACCGTCCCAGAAATGCGTTGCGGCGACATCCAACGCGATAGTGACATCCAAGCCTGGCCGCAGACCGGCTTTTTCGATCGCCCGCACAACGTACTCAACAGCCTCGCGATTCCCTGGCAATCGCGGGCCGAATCCACCTTCGTCGCCCACCAAGCGACCCTCGAATCCATCGGCGGCAAGCAGCTTTCCAAGCCGGTTATAGATCCGCACGATCCACTCCAGGCCGGTCGGGTAGTCAGGCGCGCCGACTGGTATCGCCAGCACGTCCTGAAAATCGATGTTGCCTCCGGCGTGAAGTCCGCCGGAGATCATATTGGTCATCGGCAACGGCATGCGTGGCGTTGGCGGTGGCACGAATTCGCGATCAGCCAACGGCGTCAGCGAGCAGTAGAGCCAGTGGAAATGTTGAAACAGCGGCACGCCACGAACGGCCGCTCCAAGATGCGCGATCGCCAACGAGACGCCCAGCAGCGCGTTGCCACCGAGTCGCGTTTTTTGAGGGGTGCCGTCGGCCGCGATCAACAACTGGTCGACTGTCGCTTGATCCGCGACATCGGTCTCCAACAGCAGCGGCCGCAGGATGTCGTTCACGTGGGCCACCGCGCGTCGAACGCCAAGTCCGTCATAGCGGTTCGCGTCGCGGTCCCTTAGTTCGCAGGCTTCCCACTTGCCAGTGCTGGCGCCGGAGGGAACGATTGCCCGCCCCGTCACGCCACCCGCCGACGCCTCGACCTCCACCGTCGGACGGCCACGGCTGTCGAGTAATTCCCGGGCAAACAATCGCGTGAGCCGCATCATGTCGGCGATTCTCCTTGTCGTCCGAACGCGTCGGCGTCCGGTCATTGCAGGGGTGGTTCATCAGCGAGAATGCTTGAGCCGGGTCGCGATCGCGGAGCGCAGCGCCACCGTCATCTCGTCCCATGTTGCGGGCGGCCGCGCGATCAACGGCTTCGCCAGTTCGCGGACTGACGCCGCCTCGTCCACCGCCAGGTATTCGACGCGGCTTTTGCCATCGACCCGCGCGAGCAAACAGGCCGCCCAGTTGTGGTTGACGCGTCTTTCGAGCGCGGACCATTCGGCTTCGCCCGCGACAGGCGCCAAGGCGTCGCGATAGGCGTGCCAAAAATCTTCGATGAGTGTGAAATAGTCCACCCATCGCCGGGCGAAGTGCAACGACTTGAGCGCTAAATGCGTTAGGAAAAAACCCAAGTCGAACGCTGGGTCTCCAAAGTGGCCAACCTCGCAGTCGATCAGCATCAATCCGCCAGTCCAAACCAGCAAGTTTTTGGGGCTGAAATCGGCATGGACTAGACACCGCGGATAGGCTGACAACGAGTCCAGCAGATTGGCGATCGGCGTTGCCAAATCGGGATGCACTCGAGCTACTTGCCGATAGTAGGGGTCGAGTCGCAGGTCGTCGAAAAACTGTCGATCGGCGAACTCCAACTCGATACCGGGGTCGCGCCAGGTCGACGCATGGAGCCGACCCAAAACGCGACCACAGGCCGCCGCCGTCGCGGTGTCCACTTCGCCGCCTAACAATCTTTGCTTCCAAGTGGCGTGCCCTAGCGGCGCCGCCGTCATGGCGAAAACGTATTCATCGCGGTCTTCGAACAGAATCCGCGGCAGGCACACGGAGAGCGGGCCGCCATCGCCAGTCTGGCCGAGACGCATCTCGCAAACACGCAGCACGGCCACTTCCCGCCAGATGCGTTCCACGCTGCAAAACCAGGGATCGGGGACGCGAAGCTGCGCGCGGGCTTGTTTCAGCACGAAGTCGCCGCCAGCCACCTCGGGGCGATGGATGTGCAGGACGACGTTACTGACACCGCCCGAAAGAAATCGGACCTCCAACGATTCCGCGGGACCGACGCGGCCAGCTTCCCGCAGGTAGGCTGCCGCGTTGTGCTCATCAAGAAGCCGCATGTCTATGGCGCCGGGGAACTACTTCTGCGTTGACTTCGCAAAATCGCCAGCGGTGACGAGCACCATTTTTTTCGGGTCCCAGTGCTTGCGAGCCGTCTCGGTAACGCGAGCAACGTCGAGCTCCTGCACCGCCTTCTCCAGTCCGACGTAATAGGCCATGGTCCGGCTTTCGTAAAGCGTGTCGGCAAGCAGTCCCGCCAACCGATCGTCGCTGGCGCGGACGACCTGTTGTTGCTGCAAGTAGCCGCCCTTAGCCCGCGCGACTTCCTCGGCGGTGACGCCATCCTTGAGCAGCTTGTCGAGCTCTTCGCTGATCACTTGCTCGACCTTGCCAATGTTAAGCGGATTGGTGATCGCCTGGATTTGCCACGCGGCCCGCTTGTCGAGCGACTGGGCGCTGAACCCCGATCCGACTCCGTAAGACAAACCTTCCTTTTGCCGCACGCGATCGCCCAGACGCGACGAGAGGGAGCCGCCGCCGAGAATGTAATTCGCAATCACGAGCGCCGGGTAGTCCGGATCAGCGTTGCTCAACGGCATTAGCGCCGCCGCCAGGTAAACGGCGTTGGCCTTATCGGGAGTTTGAATCACTTGTTTCCCGTAATCCAGCGCCGCGGGCATTTCGCGAGCCAAACGGACGTACGGAGTTGGCGATTTCCAGCCATCCAACGTGGCCAGCAGCGGCGCTAGCGCGGCGGGTTCAAAATCGCCGACCACAGCCAGTTCGCCATTGTGTCCGTTCAGGAATTCGCCATGAAGACCGCGAACATCCTCGACCCGCAACGCTTTCACGCGGGCCGCCGCTTCGGGACCGGTAGGCACGTATCGCGGGTCATCGCTTCCATAGCGCACCAAGGAACGACGGATGGCGTTGGAAGCGAGCGATTGCGGATCGGAGAGTGTTTGTTCGATCGCTGTCAGCTGTTCACGTTTCAGTACCTCCAACTCCTCGCCGGCCAATGCCGGTTCGCGGAGCAGACGGGCGAGGATACCGACGGCGGCGGGAAGGTTCTCGCGTTTTGTTCGCAGGGAAAACGTGACGATTCCCGCGTCGCCGCTGGCGGAGAGCTGGGTCTTTTCACGGTCGAGCGCGTCGCGAAGTTCTTGGAACGGCAGATCCTTGGCGCCGCGGACCATCAGCTCTGGCAGGAACTCGGCCGCCGTCGCTCGACCAGCCAGCGACTTGGCGTCGCCGTACCGCAATCGCAGCGTGAGCGACACGGCTTCGCCGCGGGTTTTCTTTGGCAGGAGCGCCGTCTTCAGGCCGTTTGCGAGTTGTGAACGTTGGGTGCGGGCTTCAATCGCCGCTGGCGCGACATCGAAAGCTTCGCCGGCCGCCGCTGCGGCCCGTCCCTTGTACTCCTTCACCATTGCGCCGACGTCTGGCGTCTCCGGCACCTCGACGCGTTGCGAAGTTTCGCTGGGCAAAAACAGCCCGACAGTGCGGTTCGCGCGTTGCAGGTAGCGGGCCGCGACCGCGCGCACATTTTCAGGCTTCACTTGTTCGACGCGGTCTCGGTAGAGGAAGTAAAGCCGCCAGTCGCCTTGCGACGCCCAAGAACTGAGGGAAACGGCGATGCCGGTCGTGTTGGCGGACGCCAGCTCCCAATCCTTGAGTAGCTGTTGGCGGGCCCGAGCGGTTTCCTCTTCGGTCGGCCCCTGCTCGCCCACCGCTTCCGTCGCGCGGATGAGCGCGGCGAGTGCGTCGTCGGGCGAACGCTCCTTGGCGATCTCCGCCCCGACGAGTAGCAAGGTCGGATCGTGTCGCGCTTGCGCGAAACCGAAGACGCTGCTGGCGATACCCGGTTCCACCAATGACTTGTAAAGGCGTCCCGAAGGCTGAGCACTCAAGATGCGGGCCAGGACGGAGACCGCCGCGAAATCCGGATGCGAACCGGCGCATACGTGGTAAGCGACGCCGGCCAGCGCCACGTCGCCCACGCGACGCAATGTCACCGTCCGTTCACCATCTTGCGGAGGCTCAACCGTGTAGGTTCGCGGCAATTCCCGCGCGGGCCGGGGAATCGCGCCGAAGTGCGTCTCAACGAGCCGCAGCGCGGTGGCCTCTTCGAACTTGCCCGCGACGACAAGGATCGCGTTGTCTGGCTGGTAGTACTTCGCGTAGAACGCCCGCAACGCAACAATCGGCACCCGCTCGATGTCGCTGCGGTTGCCGATCGTCGATTTGCCATAGTTGTGCCATTCGTAAGCGGTGGCGGAGATTCGCTGAAAGAGCACCCGCGACGGCGAGTTTTCGCCGCGTTCGAATTCATTCCGCACGACCGTGAACTCGGACAACAGATCTTCTTGGCGAATCAGGCTATTGACGAACCGGTCCGCTTCGAGCTTCAAGGCGAACTCAAGGTTTTCCTCGCTCGCCGGAAGCGTTTCAAAATAGTTCGTCCGGTCATCCGAAGTTGTGCCATTGAATTGGGCGCCGCGCTCGCTCAGCAGCTTGGGGATATTGGCGTGCGTGGGCGTGCCCTTGAACACCATGTGTTCCAGAAGGTGGGCCATCCCCGCCTCCCCATAGCCTTCATGGCGGGAGCCGACAAGCACGGTCAAATTCACCGTGACGGTTGGCCGCGAGCTATCGGGAAACAGCAGAACCCGTAAGCCGTTGTCCAACGTGTACTCCGTGATTCCCTCAACCGTCGCCACCTTCTGCGGGGCGGCGCCATGTCCAACCGATCCGCCTGCTCCGATGATGATCGCCACCGCCAGCATTCCTCCCGCCACGGATTTCGCCACGCTCTGCATCACTGGTTCACTCCGTCTGGCTGAATCGCCTGAAATGAGTTCCTTGCCCATCGTGGCCCAGCTTGCGCCATCGCTCGCCTTGCGCCACGCAGACGCCAACGACTTGTCGGAGTTGTATAGCAGATTCCCCAGTGGTGCGCGCGACCGGGAACCGTACGCTATATTCGCCCGCCAGCGGTCGACACGACGCGCCAAGTTGGACCAGCGGTTTTTGTCTTGTGGACGGGATGGGTTTCCAAATGACTCGAATTGCCGAAGTCGGATGGCCAGTGCGGAGCGCCACGGTATGCAGCTCCGCGACGGACAACAACGCAGCTATCAGCTCAGGGGCGAACAGCTCCGCGGCTCGAATCTCCGCGGCTCGAATCTCTGGGGCGAACACCATGCTGCGGGCAGCAGCCGTAAGGCGCTTGGCCATCGCCCTTGGGGCCCTGGTTGGAGTGGCGTTGGCTGGTCAGTTTTTGGGTCAGTCGTCGGGTCATTCCGCTTTGGCCGTTGAACCCGTTGCGGCGGGCAAACGTCCCAACGTGGTCTTCATTCTGGCCGACGACCTGGGCTACTCGGATGTGGGCTGTTACGGCGGCGAGATTGCGACCCCGAATCTGGATCGGTTGGCGGCCAACGGTCTCCGTTTCACCCAGTTCTATAACACGGCTCGCTGCTGGCCTACTCGGGCCGCCTTGCTCACAGGATATTACGCGCAGCAGGTCCATCGCGACGCATTGCCAGAACTGGGCGGCGGTGCCCAGGGGCAACGACAGAAGTGGGCGCGGTTATTACCCGATTTCCTCCGGCCGCTCGGATACCGCAGCTATCACAGTGGGAAATGGCATGTCGATGGAAAAGTGTTGGCGGGCGGCTTCGATCGGTCGCTCGATATGCGCAACCAAGGCAATTTTTTCTCATCCAAAGGGAATCAAATCGATGATCAACCCGTGCCAACGCCGCCGGACGAAAAGGGCTATTACGCCACGATCGCGACAGCGGATCATGCGATCGATTGTTTGAAAGACCATGCCGCCAACCATGCCGACCGACCGTTTTTCCAGTACCTCGCTTTCATCGCGCCGCATTTTCCCTTGCACGCGTTGCCCGTAGATATCGAGCGTTATCGCGACCGATATTTGGAGGGCTGGGAGAAGACCCGAGAGCGGCGGTTCGCGCGGCAGCGTGAAATGGGGCTCAACAACACATCGCTGTCGGCGTTGGAGCCCGATGTCGGGCCCCCCTACCACTTTCCGATAGCGCTGGAAAAGCTGGGGCCCGATGAGGTGAATCGACCGGTCGCCTGGGAAACGATGACCGAATCGCAGCGGCGTTTTCAGGCTACCAAGATGGCGATCCATGCCGCGATGATCGATCGGATGGATCGCGAAATCGGCCGGATTCTCAGCCAACTTCAAGCCATGAACGCGATGGAAAATACCCTGATCTTCTTCGCGTCCGACAACGGCGCTAGCGCCGAGATCATGGTTCGCGATGGCGGGCATGATCCGTCCGCCCCCGCTGGTTCGGCCGCTACCTATCTATGTCTCGGCCCGGGCTTCTCCAGCGTCGGAAACACGCCTTTTCGGAAACATAAAACGTGGGTTCGCGAAGGTGGCATTAGCACGCCGCTGGTCGTCCATTGGCCTGCTGGCATCGCCGCGAAAGGCGAATTGCGTCGTACACCCGCGCACATGATCGACATCGTTCCCACGATTCTGGACATCGTCGGCGGCGCCAAACCGAAAGACTGGGACGGCGAGCCGATTCCCGCCGCCCCAGGCAAAAGCTTGCGGCCCGCGCTCGCGCGGGACGTGGTCATCGAACGCGAATCACTGTGGTGGTTGCACGAAGGAAATCGCGCTGTTCGCGTCGGCGACTGGAAACTGGTCGCGGACGCCCGCGGCGAGTGGGAACTTTACGACCTGCGAACGGACCGCGCCGAGTCGCGTAATCTGGCGGCGGAGAACCCGGAAAAGGTCCGCGAACTGAGCGTGGCCTGGGAACGCCAACGCGATGAATTCATGGAACTCGCGCGGAAAACGGCTCCGCCCGCCGGCAAACCCGGCGCCAAACGAAAAGCGTCCGCGCAGGGCTCGGGGAAGCCGAGCGGAAATGGGTAGCGTTGCTTCGAACTAGCCAACGATTCCGCCTAACCAACGATTCCGCCCAGACGTGGCGATAACTAGGACGACTTCACCGACAGCTTCAACCGGCCCAGCACATTGACAACGGGCAGCAACGCGGCGAACGCATCAGCGCCTTGGAGGGATGAACTGGCAAGCTTGAGATGGCCAGCGCCGATGCCTTGCCGCGCGAGCGTGGCGTCGAGCGGTATCCACTGGCCGTCGATCCAGACCTCATTCCACATGTGGTAAGCGAATCCGCCTAGCGACTCGGCATAGACAAGGCCGATCGCCACACGCGCGGGCAGGCCGCGAGCCCTACAAACCGCCGCGAGCAGCACGGCATGTTCCGTGCAGTCGCCTTCACCCGATCGCGCCACCTCGGCGGCTGTCGCCATCGCCTGCGAAAAACGCTGGGGCTGCACATGCCGCCGGACGAGTGCCTCGAGCGCGACCGCCAGGCGCCATGGATCGGTTTCGTCTGCTGACACACTTTTTGCCAGCGCGACCACCGCCGGATCATCGGATTGAACCAGTCCATTCGAACGCCGCTCGTCATCCGTCGGAGCTTCCGCGGGGGTCGGGCTATTCAGTTCTTGGCGTTTTACGCCTTCGGTTG
>JBJTOW010000678.1:0-5590 GCA_046074805.1 Planctomycetota bacterium
CGCGCGGGCCAATCTCCGCGATATCCTGGAACTGGATGACTTCGAGGTGGCGGTCGCGCCGTCGATCGCCGAAGCGCTGGCGCATCTCGCGGAGCAGCGCGTCGAGTTCCTGATTCTCGACCGCCGTCTTCCCGATGGCACCGCAGAGGAAGCCCTTCCGCGGCTTAAAGCCAGCGCTCCCGATGCGGCCGTGATCATCATCACGGGTTATACCGATTTGCATGGCGTTATCGCGGCGTTGCGCGAAGGCGCGGATGACTATTTGTTGAAACCGGTCAATCCCGCGCTGCTTCGCAAGCGTCTCGAGCAGCTCCGCGAACGCCAGCGTTTCCTACGGGAGAACCGCCGCGCTGAAAACGCCTTTCGCGCACTCGTGGGAGCCGCTGGCTGCATGATCGCCATCGTTCGTCCAGATGGCTCAATCGCCTACTTGAATGCGTTCGCCGAACATCTGACCGGTTATTCGCCGGACGAGGTCGTAGGACGCGATTTCTTCGAATTGTTTTTGCCGGTCGATGACCAATCGCGTGTAAGGCAGGTTTTCAGCTGCGTGCATGAGGGCGGCGAGCTTCACAATTATCAGTGCCGCTTGGCTCTTCGCGATGGTTCGCGCGCGGCGTTGCTGTGGAACGCCTGTCGACTTGACGACTACTGCGAACAACCCGTGTTGCTGGCTGTCGGCCAAGACATCACCACGCTGAAAGATGCCCAGGACCGTGCGCTTCGCGCCGAGCGACTCGCCGCGATCGGCCAGATGGTCGCGGGTCTTGCCCACGAGAGCCGCAACGCGTTGCAGCGGAGCCAGTCGTGTCTCGAAATGCTGGAACTGGAAGTGGGCGACAACGCGGGCGCGCTCGATCTGGTCCAACGAGCGTTGCGGGCCCAGCAGCAGTTGCACAAACTGTTCGAGGAAGTGCGTGGCTACGTCGCGCCGATCAATCTGGACCGCGGATTCTGTCGGCTATGCGAAACATGGCGCGAAGCTTGGGATTCGCTTGCGAAGGCCCGCCATGGCCGCCAAATCGAATTTCGCGAATTGGTCGCTTGCGGCGACCTCGAGTGTTTCATTGACCGCTTTCGACTCGTGCAGGTGTTCCGCAACCTGCTCGAAAACTCGCTGGCCGCCGCCCGTGACCCCATTGTGATCGAGATTGCCTGCGAGCCGACCATTCACGGCGGCCGCGATGCCATCCGAGTCTCGGTTCGCGACAACGGACCGGGACTGAACGCCGAGCAGCGGACACGGATCTTTGAACCGTTCTTCACCACCAAAACCCAAGGCACGGGACTTGGCATGGCGATCGCCCAGCGGATAGTCGCCGCGCATGAAGGCGAACTGTCGGTCGGCCAACTTGGCCCGCCCGGAGCCGAAATCCTCGTAACCTTGCCGCGTTAATCCCTATGACCAAGCACCTGCGGATCGCAGTCGCCGACGATGAACTGGATATGCGGGAGTACCTGCAGCGGTTCCTTCCCCGACTTGGCCACGAAGTCATCGCCGCCGTGGAAAATGGCCAACGGCTCGTCGAGTCGTGCCACGAACTGGCGCCCGACCTTGTCATCACCGATATCAAGATGCCGGAACTTGACGGTATCGAAGCGGCCGCTTCGATCTTTCGCCACCGCCCCACTCCCGTGATCCTGGTGTCCGCCTTCCACGATCCGGAATTGATTGCTCGCGCGGAACAAGACCACGTCATGGCTTATTTGGTAAAGCCGGTGAAACTGGCCGACCTGGAAACGGCGATCGCCATCTCCATGCGGCGTTTCGAACAGTTTCAATCGCTGCGCCGCGAAGCCACCGATCTCCGCCAGGCGCTCGAAGACCGCAAGATCATCGAACGCGCCAAAGGCCTACTGATGAAGAAACTCAAGCTCGACGAACACGACGCTTTTCGGCGACTGCAAAAAATCTCCAACGAACGCAATCTCAAGCTCGTCGATGTCGCCAACTCGCTCCTGCTGTCCGAGCAAATCCTCGACGATCGCGGCCCGTAGCCAAGCTGATGATTGGCTAAGTCACTCGGTGAAGCGATCTTTCCGGTCCTTCGCGAAGCGAGTCTTGCGACGGATTCGGAAGTCCTTCGCACCACGGAAATGGGCGTTAGCGGGTCGCGCGGGCCACGAGCAGTGTGGTTAGGCCGAGCGTCGCGGCGGCCGCTCCAAAGGCCACTTCGTAGGCCGGCCAGCCCAAAGCTTTCGCCGCGTGTAGCAACACGCCGACCAAAGGGGAACTCAGCAAGGTGCCGAGGTCGAACATCGCCAGCATGAAAGACGTCGCGACGCCCAGATAACGCCGTGGAAACACGCTCGTCCCGGCCGCCATGATCGAGGGGAACAACAACGCGTGTGCCGTTCCCGCCAAGGCGGCGGGAAACGCCAATTGCCATGTGTGCGAGACCGGCAGATAGGCGAGATAGCTGGCCGTCAGCAGTCCAAGTCCCACGAGTATCCAGGGCCGATTGCCATGCCGTTCGAACAGGGAACGCGACAAGACGCGAGCCGCGAAGGCGATAGACGCGTAAACCGCGAAGAACCATCCCACGCCTCCCAAACCATGCTCGACTGAGAACGGCCGTAGAAACGTCATCGGAATGCTAAAGCCGGCGCCCATCGCCGCTGATGCCGCGGCCAAAGCCAGCGGAAAATAGCGTCGGGTCACATGCAGAAAATGAGGACGCCGGCGCGGACGCGGTGGCGACTCGCCGCTCGTCGCCCACCAAGCGGTCACCGCCGCGACAGTCGCGAACGCCGCCGCCACGACAAACATCCATTCGGCGCTCGTCAAGCCGGATGGCGAGCTCGCCAGCGACACGCCCGCCAGCGAATCATCTGCCAGCGCGTGGGCCGTCGCGACACCAGCTTCCAACTGCGAACCGCCACCTAGCCGCGCGCCGCCACCACGGCCGAAGCTCAACGCGTCGCTGATCAGCGGGCCCACCAGAATTCCGAGGAATCCCGAGGTGCCGAGCGCGCCGACGATTTCCGCCAGACGCTGGGGTGGAACCCGTAGTGAGACAAACGTGATCGACGAGCCGAACATGCCGGCGAGGCTCGCCTGCATCAACGTGCGGGTTAGAAAAATAGATGGAGAGTAGGCTGAACGCAAACACAGGTGCGCGATCAGGCTGGCACAGTACAGCAAGATCGACACTCGCCACACCCGCCCCGCTCCGTATCGATCGATGGAATCGCCCTGAATCATCCGCACGGCGACGCTGCCGGCCATGCCACAGCCGACGATCAGTCCGAGTTGTCGCTCTTCGCCTCCCAGTTGCACGACAAAATCGGAGTAACGCACGAGCATCGCGTTGGCCAGCGTGGTGACGCCATTCGACAGATAGGCCAGCCAGAAAACTCGGTCGTAGGCGTGCGCGCGGTCGGTTTCGATCGGAGCGGCTCCGGGCGGTCGTCCGCAGGGACGGACCGCGAACAACGAAACGGCCCGCGGAAGCGTTCGCTCCGCGGGCCGTAATGGAAAAACACCGTTCGAATACTACCACAGCCGGCAAGGTTGTGGGCGGATCATTCCGTGTTATCGGGCCAAGCCGATGTTGACCGCCACGCCGGTGAAACCGACGTCCATGCCACCGAGGCCATCGAATAGCTGGGCGGATTGCCAATACTGGGCTTCGTAAACCGTCTGCGTGTAGAACCGCGCGCCGTTCGACAACTCGCGCGACCATTCGACACCCAGCCGCATTTCGAAAATCCCCTGCGTCCGCTGCGTGCCTTCCAATGGGCCAGGAGCGATGCCGCCGATGGTCGCAGGAGTGATGCTATCGAACGACTCGCCAAAGACCAGCGACCCACGGGCTGTACCGATCAATGCCAAGTTCGTGCCACATAGGCCACGTCGCACCGAGAGTGCGAACGTGCCACCGAGTCCCTCAAAGTCGCGACTGAGCGGGATCGGGGCAAGAATGCTTGGGCCAATGTCTTGACGCAACCGCGCGTAGCGTAAACCACCCGACGCGAGCAAGTCCCATTTACCAAGGCTGATCGAATCGGTGACTTCCAGGTCGACAGTTGTCGCCTCTAAGCCAAATCCGGCCCCTTGGTCATAACCCCACCAAGTCGCCCGCAGTCCTAGGCCACCAGCGAATTGATAGCCCAACCACGCGCGAGGCGCGACCTGGTAGTCATAATCGGGAATCAATGTCAGCGCGGGACCAACCGGCCCCACAAGCGCCAACGCGTTGCTGTGCGCCTTGAGGAACGTGAGTTCCGCGCCACCGATCACGCCTGGACAGATGTCGCAACAATCGTCGTCGCATCCATCCGCGTGGAGTTTGGTTTTGTCGTCCAGCGAGGCCAAGTGCGTTTCAAGCTGTTGGATCCGCTGAGCTTGCTCGGCCAGCATTTCGCTGACCGTCGCTTCGTAAACATCATTCGCCGCTGCCGGCTGCGCGTACCACGCGAGCGCCGCCACGAGGAAGGCGATAAGGGATTTCCGTGAGAAGGCCATATTGGCGTCTCCATCCGAGGAATCGAACAAGTCTCCGTACTATGTCGCAGCTTCCAACATCGCGCCGGCCGCCTAACGCGGCGCGTGGGAACGATGCTCGAAGCTTCCGATTCTTCCCTTCGACAGTCCTAATGGCCATAGGCGACATAATGGTCGCCGCTCGTCGCGAGCGGCAATCGCGCCAGCTTCGCGAAAAATCGCAGCGTTTCCCCGGTCGTTACCACCTACCCAAGCGGAACTCGCAATCCGTCCTGTGGCGCGGTCCACGGCACCTTGCTGCCAAGTAACTCGTTTTTTCCGCAGACTCGCATCCCAATAGCTCGATGGTAAGGAAGGAACGGATTGCTCCGAATTTTCCGCTCGTAAAGAGTGCCACGAGGCTCCGGAATCGTATGGCGTCACAGTCTCGATTTGGCGACGGTCCAAGCAAACAGGCTTCAGCAAGTCGCGTGTTCAGATTCCGTCTCGCTCCACGGTTCCGCACGTGTTTGGCCATCACAGCCGGCGTTTTGGCCGCGACGCTCTGGCCTGCGAGTCTCCGCGAATCGTCCGCGCAGTCCACCATTCCGCCCTCGCTAATGCCCGGCCCATCGCCACCGCCGGCGTTCTTGCCAACGACCGCGCCATCGCCAACGACCGCGCCATCGCCATCGACCGCGTCATTGCCAACGACCGCGCCGGTCGCCCCCGGATTCCAAGGGACCATTTCCATGGTGCCCGCAGGACTCGACGCCAGCGGAAACATTCTCTGGACGCTGGTTCCCGCTCCTCCCAATAACCCTTCCAACACGCTGGCCGACGCGGCGGCGGCGGATGCCGACGGGGAACCCAATTCGGCGACAACGCTTACGGCGGCGCTGGCGCCAGACGCGGCGGCGTCGACGGCTGCGACCGCCGTTCCCGCGATCAAATACCCCACCGTTCAGATCAACGGCGTGCTGCAAGCGGACGCGGGCTTTTTTCATCAATCGGAGGCCAACAAGGCCCAGTTCGGACCGATCCAAGATGGAGCCGACTTCCGGCGCGTCCGTCTGTCCGCGAAAGGCGCCGTCTCGGAGGTCACGAACTACTTCGTGCAGATGGATTTCGGCTTCTTTGGCCGTCCCACCTTTACCGATGTCT
>JBJTOW010000679.1:0-10440 GCA_046074805.1 Planctomycetota bacterium
GCCACGCGTTGCTGCTGGCCGCCCGACAACTGGGCCGGACGATGTCCCAGACGTTCGCCCAGGCCAACCATCTCCGCCAGATCACGGCAGCGTTTGCGGTCATTGGCGGTCAGCCGACCCTGGTAATACAGCGGTACCTCGATGTTTTCCACCACGGTCAACTGCTGGATCAAGTTGTACGATTGGAAGACAAACCCGATCCGCGTGGCGCGAATCCTCGAGAGATCGTCGTCATTCAATTTCGCGACGTCTTCATCGCCGAGGAATAAGCTGCCGCCGGTGGGCCGATCAAGGCATCCCAGCAGATTCAGCAGTGTGCTTTTCCCCGACCCCGATGGTCCCATAATCGCCACATAGTCGCCCTCGGGAATCGTCAGCGACACGCCACGCAGCGCGCGGACCGTCTCTCCCTTGAGGACATAGTGCTTGGTGAGGTTTTCAAGTCGACAGGCGACCCGAGGCGCGTTCGTCATGGCAGCTCCTTGACCCGCGTGATCGTCAGTTGCCGCCGCGACCACCGCCAAAACTGCCGCCCGGCGGTCCGCCACCGCCACCAGGTCCACCACCAGGCCCGCCTGGACCACCAGGTCCGCCGAAGCCGCCACCCGCCGCCCGCCGTCGCGCTGCGCCCGCCATGTACTCGGCCAACTCGATCACCCCATCACCGTTGGCGTCATTCTGCTTAACTCGATCGCGGAACGCTTCGGGGACCGCCTCCACCTCTCCAGCATCAATCTTGCTGTCCCCGTTGGTATCCAAACGGGCAAAAGCCGCGGCCGGATCAAATCCGCGTCCGCCACCTCCCGGTCCGCCACCTCCCGGACCGCCACCTCCCGGACCACCTGCGCCCGGACCGCCATTTCCAGGACCCGCGAAGTTCGGTCCACCGCCGGATCCGCCGGCACCGGGTCCACCACCGACCGCACCGCCCGGTCCACCCGCGCCCGGTCCACCCTTGGCGCCATCTTTGCCTTCGCGCCCCGCATTCGGACCACCAGCAGCGGTCGCTCCCGCGTCGGCCTTCGCCTTTCCGATCTTCCCAGCAGCTTCCGGCGGCAAGGCGCTTTTTGGCGCATCCGCGATTTTAGGCAGTTCGACTTGGCCGATATACTGCCGCAGATCCATCACGTACTGTTCGCCCACTTCAATACCTTGCTTGATCGAAGGCTCGGCTGGCGGGCCGTCGACTTTCTCGATTGTGACGAACTTTTCATTACTCGAACCGATCTTGATCTCACGCAGCTCGAGACCTCCGACCTTGGCGTCCGACTTTTTCACCAAACAGTAATGGCGGCCACCGTGTTCCATCACGGATTGAAACGGCAGCTGCAAAGCGTTCGGCCGCTGCTCGACAAAGATCCGCACTTCCGCCGTCAAGCCCGGTCGGATTCCCTCGGGCGGGTTCTCGATACGGATAAACGTGGCGTATTCCTTGACCTGGGAACTGAACCAGCTGCCCGGCTCGGCGTACTGGTTCACTTTCACGACCTCGCCCCGGAGCGGCGTGCCCGTATCGAAGGCGTCGAGCCGCACGAGCACCGGCATACCGGCCTTCACCAACGTCACCCGCGATTCGTTGATCTTCGCCTTCACCTGCATTTGCGAGGGATCAGGCAAGCGGATCAGCACCTGGCCTTCGCGGACATTCGCCCCGGCCTCGACAACAAACTCGGACGAGCCGCCACGGCTGCTGGAGACGTTGGCGTACACGACTTGGCCATCCTCGGGCGCATTGATCTCGCAATTGCCAATCTGCTTGAGGATGTCTTCCAGCTTGCGTTTTTCCAATTCCAAACTGCTTTGCTCCGCCTTCCATTTCGCTTCGGAGGTGGCGATGTCGCTATCGAACTGCTTGAGGCTTTTCGCCAGCGTGTACTCGCGGAGCACCCTAAGTCGTGTTTGGGCGGCATCCAACTCGTTACGCGCTTTGTCCACCAGGAACTGCTCGCCTTCAACTTGCAGCGTCGTGACGATTCCCTTGGAAAGCAACCGTTGGGACGATTCCAACGACAGTTGGGCCGATCGCAAGTTTTGCTCGGCGACAAACACCTCGCCCAGAATCCGCTGCTCTTCTTGCTTATACGTGCCTTCCAGATATTCGGTCCGGGCGATCAACGCGGCCTCGTACGTATTGCGCGCCTGCACGACCACCGATTGGCTCGTGTTGCAGACGATCTGCTGTTGATCGCGTTCGCGTTCCAGAGCCGACGCGTCGAGCCGAGCGAGCAGATCGCCCTTTTTGACTTGCGTTCCTTCCGCGATCACCGACAGAATTTGCGTACCCGACGTGTTGCGCGACTTGACCTCGCAACGCACTTCGATGTTTTTCGAGCTTTCCACCTCGCCCTGCTCAAGCACGATGTGGTCGAACGGCCCCGCTTCGGCCGGGCGAAACACCGGACCGGCTCCCGCCTCCGTTTCGCCCCGCCAGACCAACCACACGACACCGCCAATCAGCACGGCGACCACCAGCGCTCCCATGACAAGAAGCGTTGATGAACCTCGTCGAGCCGCACCAGCCATACCGGCTGCACCAGCTGTGCCACCCGTGCCAGCCGCACCCGCCGTGCCAGCCGAAGTCGCTGTGCGAACCGCCAGACGACCGGATAGCCGCCCATCCGCCGCACCGCCATTCCACCGCGTGTGTACCGCCGACATGTTCCACCCCGCCTTCCGCACGACTCGAACTGAAATCACTAAACCGAGCAACCGTGGATTATAGGCATCCCGCAGCCGCGCAACATCCGCCCTGGCTTGCCCCGCCGGGGTGGCGAACCCCGTTTTCATCTTTAACCATCCCGCCCATCCATTGTTGCGTCCTTCCTTGTCGAGCGTCTAACGCTCACGGTTCGGATCCTCGGTCGCTCCAGCGATCGGCCCCTGCCCCGCCGCGTTCCTCCGTGAACTCTTCGGACCGCTCAATTGCGGCGCGGACCGCGCGGGAGTGCGGCCATCGCTCGGAGTGGCCGACGGTTCGAGGTGACTCGCGAGCCGCACGCCTTCCGCGTCCTCGGAGGGAACTACTCCAGCCACTCGATTCGAAGGCGTCGTGGTCCGAGGTACGTTGGGACGTGCTCCACCGCCCCCCGGCTTCGACGTGCCCGATCTCACTTCCCCCTGGCCTCCCGACGGTTTCCCGCCCGCCCCTGAAGCCCCTGAAGCCCCTGAAGCAGCAGCGGTCCCGGTCGACGCCGAGACGCGGGAAGACGCTGCTCCCGACGCCGAGTTCGAGGCGGTGGGCGCCGACTTGGCCAAAGCGGACGATCCAAGGACTGACGGGGAGGGCGGCGTCGCTGCCGGGACCGACTTGGCCGGGACCGACTTGGATGGGAACGACTTGGATGGGAACGATGCGGCATGGTCCGACATGGCCAACGCGGACGTCGGCATACCGCGAGTCGGCGCGACGTTTGGACGGGGCACCTCGACGGGGATCGGACCGGTTGAAAAAAGTCCCGCGAAGCTGTCGCTCACTCCACCCCAAAGCGACGTTGTGCTCGCAGACCTCACCTGGCCACTACCCGCGACGACAGCGGCGGCGTCTCCCCGTTGATTCGCCAGACTAGCCGCGTTTCGCGTTTGGGAAGACTCGGCCGCAAGTGGCGACGACAGATGCGCCCCGCGGCGATCAGCGCCTGGAGGCGTGGATCCGCTCGACGACATGGAGTTCCTGGAGCCGCTCCTGCCAGCCGTATCCTCATCATCAGGCTCGACGACCGGACGAGGCGGTCCGAGCGTTGGCGAGGCTTCGCCTTCGCGATTGGCGCCACCGCCGCGATGGGAATCGCCGCCCTTCCCCGACCCGCTTTCCGTCCAGGATTCCCAGGCGTCGATTGGATCGTAGTTGATCAGTCCTTGCATCCGTTCGATGTGGTCGGGTCCGATCGCGCCCGGATCGACCCACATTCCTTCCTCGTCCATCAACATCGTGCCCAGGTCCAAGTCCAAGCTTCGACGGAGCACCTCGTAGTTGACCCAGATGCTGAGGAAGTTGTTCTGGGCGTTCAGCAAATCCGACAAAGCGGACACCGTATCACGGGCCGCCGTCGCTCCACCTGACTGCGTCAACTGGAGGATTTCATTGTTATAGTTGTTCTGCCGCGCGGCCACGGACACGGCCAGCCGTTGCAATTCGAAGTTCAGCCGATTGGTCTGCATCGTCCGCAGCGTAGCCCGCAAGCTCCGGGAGATGTCGTCTAGTCCCGCGTAAAAATTGCGTTTCGCTTGCTGATACTCCAGCAACGTCTGCCGGTAAGTGTTCCGTTCGGAAAGCCGCACAATCGGAGCGTCGAACCGTAATCCGGCCTTGATTTGTCCGGTATTGATGCTCTTTTGTAGGCGGCTCTCGTTCAGGTCGTTCGTGATATCGCCGGAGAACACCAAATCGAGCGTGCTCTCCAAGTTATCCGCGTTGTATTCAATCAGTCGCCATTGATCGACAAGCGACGCTCGGGCGTTCATGAGATCGAGCCGGTAGCGATAGGAGATTTCCACCGCCGATTGCCACGGCAGTTCAACCGGCGTCAACGTCAAGCTCTCCGATCGAATCCGGGCTTGCAACAACTCCAAGTCGAGGATGTCGCGTTTCAACGAATCAAATTGCTGATTGACGTCCGTCAGCAGTCCATTGGCGAGCTGTCCCCGTTCCAGCGGCGAAAGCCCCTCGCCCGCGTCGATCAGCTCGCGGGTTTGTTCCTGAAACCGACGGAGGTTTTCCGCCGAATCCGCGACACCCTGCTTGAGCCGAGCGAAGTTTTGCTCGAGTTCGGCGACAATCCCATCGACGCGATCCGGCGAGAAAATCTCCGTCGCGGCATCCGCCTTAGCGGCCCCGCTCTTGCCATCGCGTTTGACCAGGGGCAAACGCAGCAGTTCGCATGGGTCCACGCCTTCCCGCTGTTGCTGGAAAGCTTGCTCGAGTCGCTCCAACTGGGCTTTGCGAGCCGGAATGTTACGACGCAGTTTCGCGAGATCCCGTTCGGCGCCCGCTAGATGCACTTCCGACAGCCGCTCGGGCACCTTGAGCACGTCGACGGTTTGTCGGAAGAGATTGTCGAGATCGGTCGCGAGAATCGGGTTCCAGTCGAGCACATGGATGTCGACAGTCTGGCCGTTCTTTTCGACGAGGAAATCGCGGAGGTACCGTCGGATCTCCAGCAACGTCGAACCAACATCCTGCCGCAATTGCCGGAACGCCTGCCGTTCCTGCTCGATCGCGTCGTCAATCAAGTAAAAGTCGCGAAGCAGCGGGTCGACGATTTCCACGCAGACATCGGGCGGCAAACCGAGATTGATTTTGAACGTGTCGAGCTGGCCTTCGAAATTGTTGAGGGCATTGATAAGTTGCGCTTCCGCCACGACCAACGCTTGCTGGGACTGCTCGACTTGGAGGGCAAGCTGCGTGATTTTCGTGTTCTGCGACGCGCCTGTCGCGCCGAGCGGCTTTTGGCGTTCCTCGGCGAGCTGCTCGCGGAGTTGTTCCAGGTTGTCCCGCAACAGTTTGATATTCAGCTCTTGGTTGCGGATCTGCAGTTGCTGCTGCAACAGCCCCATGAAACCGCCAGCCTGGGCCGCACCGGCTCCTTGCGCGCCGCCACCACCGGTGGCGCCGATGTTCAGACGGCCAAAGCCACCGCTTCCCAAACCGCTAAACCCATCCAGGCCGGAGCCGCCGAGCACGCCGCCACGCCGCGTCGGTCCCGTATTGGCGGACGAGCGGCCGGTCATCACGTCGACGTAAAACGCCTGCTGGTAACGCTGCATCGCGCGCACATTTCCCAGCAGCGATCGCTCGGACACCGTTAACCGCTCGAGGATCCGATCGCGTCCCGCCGCCCGCAGGAGCGGCTGCACGAGACTGAAGTCCAAGAGCGTTATCGAGGTGTCGCCGCCCGAAAAATTGAACACCAAATTGTTGGCGAAGTTCACCACCAAATCGGCGCCGGTGGAAAACGATTTGCGCATCGACAGCCCCCGCGAGCCGCCGGCGCTCGTTTCCGCTCCGCTAATCGCCCGACCGCTGTTGAACGTGTTCGCGGTCAACACGTTGCCACCACGGTTGGCACGCACGGCGTAGTCGGTCGAGTAACCGGCGAAAAACTGGCTTTCGAAGCGGAAACGCTCGAAGCTGACGTCGAGCGCCGACAGATAAAGTTCCTCAATTTCCTGTTGGTAAGGCCGCGAGTGGAGCCGCGCGAGCCTCAGCACCGTGGGCGTATCGAGCCGCAAGACGCCGCGTTCGTCCAGTGGCAGGAATTCACGCCACGCGGGGTTCTCGACGCTGTCGATCGACCCGGAAGCATGCCAGCCCGCGTACCCCTTCTTGCCGTTCACCTCGTGCATGAACTCGTGCGAATACGGGTCGTCTTTCGGCATCGGCGGCGTATCGGCCGCGAACGGGTCGAACATCCGCGACCGCGGGTCGACAAACACGCTGTAATTGGAAATGTCCCAGTGTTCGCTGCTGATCTTTTCGCCAATCATCGCGTGGGCGTCGATGTCGGCTTGGCGGCGGTAATGCGCGCGATTGCAGCCGGTCGCCGCCAAGGAAAACGCCAGCGCCAACATCAGGACTTTGCGACCTTGTCGGCACGCGACGCGAGACAGCCGGCGCATCTTCAGGCCCATGTTCGGTAGGCAGTTGGTCAACGGGTTCGTCATGCGGCACCTCGCTTGCCTCGGGAGCGTCGAGCGGCCAATCGGGATACGGCAAAGCCAGCGGCGGTCGCGGCAGCCGGCGTGGTGGCGGCCACCCTGGCGGCGATAGGGGCGGAAGCGACAACCGAAGCGGTAACGGCTACCATGCCCGGAGCCACCCCCCGCACCCAAGCCTCCACCACGGCATTGAACGCTTCGCTAGCTTCCGCCAATGCATCCCGGCCATCGGCGGTGAGTTCAATCGGTTGACGCGCGTCGCCATCGGGAACACGCGAAAACCGCATCAATCCGCGGTCCCTCAGGTCGTACAGGATGCCGCTTAGTTCGCCGCCGCTCAGGCCCAGCGGTCCCGCCAACCCCGTTTCGCTATACCCCGCTTCACAAGCATCGCCGTCGTCGGCGACCGATGCCGGCGGCTTGGAACAGGCCCACAGGAGAAGCAGTTCCGTATCGCTCAAGTGGCGCGAATGTCCCACGGTGGCCAACCGCTGCCGCAGTTCCCGGCCCGCTTGAAGGATCGCATGGACGAACGTCAATCCATCCACGCCTTTCGGCACCGCCTCCCGCGTCCGTGGACGGCGAGTTGCGGGCATCTTGCCACCGGTGAGAGTCATGAACGGTCCTTCGCCAAAAAGGGGCCGCGGGTCGGTAATGTCCGCCGGGACCGCCGCGGTACTCTCCTTTTCGGATGTCAGGATGCGTAGACTTTAACGATTGACGCGGATCTAACGCCCACTTCGACTTTACGGCTCGAATCGCGGATACGGGTCGCAACGAATGGGATGTTTGCGTAATCTAAGTGGATCCCGCACATCCCGATCGACCGGCGGCACCGTTCGCGGTCGGCCGAGTCTTTCCCGCAATTTCTTGACGCTCTATTCAGCCCAGCTTACCATTGCGTCGACATACAATTCGAAGACTCGATGTAGTGCGCGACCGGCCCTTCCGCCGTCCGGTGGCGGGCGATGCGTTTGATTTGATACTGCGGCGACCACGACCTTTGCCGAGCTGCTCATGAATACGGCCTTGATCCTGGCGATCCTCATCACCTTGTTTTTCCTGGTGATGGCGGGACTGAGCTACAAGTCGTGGAAATGGTTCCAGATCGCTCTGGCCGTGCTTGTGTTCGGTTCGACCCTGCCCGTTGCCGCCTACATGGCGATGGCATTGAAGACGCGAACGGAATGGTCCAAGCTGGGCGAGGGGCTGGAAAAGCAGGTCGCGGATAAGGAGAAGGAAGCGTTCGCATTGCGAGAGGGTAATCCAGAAGTGGCCAACCCTGAGCCGTTGACCTTTTTGCGAGGCGCCCAAGGCGACGTGTTTCGCATACTGATCAACCGCGGCCGCGTTTGGCGCGGCTGCTCGTTGGCCAACGTCAATGTGCAGGCCAGCACCTTGAAGTTCACCACCGTTTCGCAGCCAGTCGGCGAACTTGGCCAGCCGGGTCAAGCGGCCCAGCCCGGACAGCCCGGACTGGAAGTGAAAAACGTCGTTTATCTCTTCAAGGAAGTGAATGTCCAAAGCGTGTTTGGCGAAGAACCTCGATCCGCTCCGGCGGTCTATGTCGGCGAGTTTCAAGTGACGGAAGTCGCCGACGCGGACGTCACGGTTTCGCCCACCCTACCGCTCGACGCCCAGCAAGCGTCCCATTTGGCCCCGGCGGCCGAAGTGCGATGGACGCTCTACGAAAAGATGCCGACCGATAACCCGGAGGCATTCGCGGGACTCGACGAACAAAAGCTGCGTCAATTGCTTCCGAACGTTTTGCAAATCGATCCGGCCCGGTACGATCAATTGATTCAGTCGTATGTTCGAGACGGGCAGGAACCGGCGGAAACGGATCCACCTGCCCGTCGTTGGATGGAAGTGGAGTTCCAAGCCGAGCATACGGAAACCGTTGATAGCGCGACAACGCAGGTCGATCGCGACTCCCGCTACTTCGACGATCAGGGTCGGGCATTGGTGCCGGGCCTCCGAGCCGGCGCACCGGTCAAATTCGCCAAGCAGCAAAAGGCGATCCTGCCGCTGACGCGCGCCGAGGAACTCATCAACGCCGGCACTTGCAAGAAGGTGCGAGACGTGTATCGACGGGAATTGAAGGATTACGCGGCGAATTTCCACGAGATCGCGGTGCGTATGACTTATCTTGCGGATCGAATCGGCGAGGTGACTCGGCAAACGGCAACCCTGGTCGACGCCCAGAAAAAAGCGCAGGCTCAGATCGACTACCGAACGCAAGAGAAGGCGAAGCTCGAACAGGACTTGGCGAAGTTCCAAGCGGAAAATTCGGCGATCAAGACCTATGCCGACCAGTTGGTCGCGGCCGTCAACGCCACGCGTGGCCGGGCGAACGAACTGTTCCGCACCAATCTGGCCCTGGCCGCCGAACTCGCGGCACTCCAAAAGCAGTTGGCCGACGACATTAACAAGCGGACCGCCCAGCCGACCGTAACTAACTAGCGAGTTGGCGTAGGGAACGATTCAGGGCCAGGGTCAGGTGTCCGCACAACGGATTTCCACCTGCTTCGCCCTCCCCTTCGACCTCTTCTATCTGCCTACTCGTCAGAGAAGCGGGAATTAACCGCCGCACCGCAACCTTCAAGGCTCTCCCAGGGTTTGGAGTGTCAAGCGGTGCAATCGCCGTCCAACAAGTCGATTGGACTGCATGGAAAGCGTGGAAAGCGTGGACGGCGGCTACTGGCGAACTACGCCTCGTCGTCTCGAAAAACTCGGGCAACTCATGAGAGGTCGGAATGTAGCCATTGTCGGTGGCGGTCCGGGCGGATTATTCACCGCTTATGAACTCCAACGCATCGTCGGTTTTCCGGTTCGCACGACGATCTTCGAGGCCTCCGAGCGGGTCGGCGGCAAGATTGTCACGCGCCGCTTTGACGCCCTTCCAGCTCGCTACGAAGCGGGGGCCGCGGAGTTGTACGACTACTCGCCTGTCGATGAGGATCCGCTCAAAGCGCTCGTCCACGAGCTTGGACTAACTTCCAACCCAATGGGCGGCGGGGCGGTGATTATGAACCACCAGCTGCTCGCCAATCTGGACGATGTTGGCGACCGCCATGGGGCCGACGCGGTCCGACAGCTTCTGGAATTCGATCGTCTCTCACGCGACGCGATGAGTCCCCGCGACTTCTACGAAGCCGACCACGGCGCGACGACCCCGCCTAGCGACGCTGCGCCGCCTGCTTCCGCCCGCTTCGATGGGACGCTTAACCGAGTTCGCTCCCGGACCGCCCGCCGTTACATCGAAACGCTCATCCACAGCGATTTGGCCACCGAGCCGCCACGGACGAGCGTCTCTTATGGGTTGCAAAACTACGTGATGAATCATCCCGCCTACATGCAGCTGTACAGTGTGGATGGCGGCAACGAGCGAATCGCCCAGGAGATTTTTCGACGCCTGCGGGCCGACGTGCGATTGGAACAGCCAGTCCATTCGATTGAACGCGTTGCCGGAGGCGCCTTGCGGATCGGGACGCGTCACCGCGAGCGGATGGACGAACACGATTTCGACTACGTCGTTGTCGCGTTGCCGAACAGCCTGTTGCCTGGCATTCGCTTTCGTGGCGATCGACTCGCCGAGGCTCTGCGCCGCCATCACTCGCACTACGACTATCCGGCCCACTACCTCCGCATCACAATCTTGTTTGAACGGCCCTTTTGGCGACCCAGGCTCAGCGAGTCTTACTGCATGCTCGACGCGTTTGGCGGCTGTTGTTTATACGACGAGTCGTCGCGCGAGCCGGAGTCGCGCCACGGCGTGCTCGGTTG
>JBJTOW010000680.1:0-3287 GCA_046074805.1 Planctomycetota bacterium
CGCGTGCCCGCGAAACTTCTTCAGCAAACGCTGTTGGCCGACATCCCATAATGCGACGACGTTGTCATAACCGGCACTCGCCAGAAGCCGCCCATCGGTGGAGAACTGCACGCTTCGCACGGCTGCCGCGTGTCCCCGCAACGTCGCGATTACGCTTCCCGTAGGATCCGCGATTGAAGGCCGAGTCGCGGCGACCGGAAGATTCGAACGCGAATCGGACACGGGTCCGCGAGCCGCTCCGCCAACGTTCGATCCCGCCCCGCCGCTGGCGATCGATTTCGGGCCGGTATTCATGCCCAACGCTTCTTTGAAGTCGATCTCCCGCAATGATTGCGGGTCCCACAGTAAAACTCGCTGGTCCTGGCTCGCGGATGCGACGAGCGAACCGTCGGGGGAAAACGTGGCGGCAAGCACGGGGCCCGAGTGGCCGAGAAACGGAGGGCTCGCCGATCCCGTCGCCGTATCCCAGACGATCGACGTGCCATCCTGGCTCGCCGTCACCACTCGCTTTTCGTCCCCGGAAAACTCGGCCGACCACACCCACCAATCATGGCCGCGAAACGTCTTCGAGGAGCCATCCCGCAGATTCCAAAGTCGCGCTGTGTTGTCATAGGAGCCCGTGAGCAGGCGACTGCCATCGCGCGAGAAACGCACCGACAGCACCGAGTCGGAGTGGCCTGCAAGGCCACCGAGGCGGCGACCATCGCGCGGGTCCCACAGCGACACGTACTGGGGTTTGGCGGATGAGCCAACGGCCAGTTGGGAACCATCGGGTGAAAAGGCGACGGCGAACACTTCGGCCGCGCCGGTGACGATCCGCACGGGAGGCGTGTTCGCGTTGAGTTCCCAAACCAGCACCTCGCCGCCCCAGCCACCGACAGCAATGCGTCGACCGTCGCGGGAGACGTCGAGTGTTTCGAGCGGTGTGTTGGCTTTCACGGTGCGTTCATCCCGAGCGCACAGATACCGCAACCGGCCCCATTCCCAGTTGCGCAGATGCGGCGGGCATTCCTCGAGGAGTGTCAGCGCGTGGTCGAACGCGTTCTCGTCGATTTTCGCGGCGGCGAGGCCGAGCCGAGCGACGTAGGCGGCGTATTCCTGAGCCTCTTTCGCGGCCAGCGCCAGCTTTTCGGCATCGACAGCTTTTTGACGCTCGATGGCTTCTTGCTTTTGAGCGGCGACGGCAACGCGTTCCGCCATCTCCGCCTTTATGCGTTCAGCCTCTTCCTTTTTCTTCGCGACCTCGGCGGCGATCCTCGCCATGTCCGCTTTTTGCCGCTCAACGGCTTCTTGCCTTTGAGCGTTGACGGCAACACGTTCAGCCATTTCGGCTTTCTTCCGTTCGGCCTCCTCGCTCTTCTTGGCGTCCTCGGCGGCCAGCCGCGCCAACTCGGCTTTTTGACGCTCGATGGCTTCTTTTCGTTGCGCGGCGACGGCTTTTTCCCGCTGCGTTTTCTCGTCGTCGCGGGCTCTTGCCGTGGCTTTCTCCGCCTCGACGGCCGAGTTGCGTTCTTTCACGGCCACAAGCTCGGCCTGTCGAGCTCGTTCGGCTTCCGACCGAATCCAAAAGAACGCGACAGTGACAATCACGAGGATCGTCGCAGCCATACCGACGCCGATTCTTCGAGCGGTTTGGAGGCGGCGTTGGCGGGAATTGCGTTCGTCACGGGCTGAGATCAGATCGCGACGCAACTCCGAGTGCCGCTCTTCTTGGCCTTCGAGCAACGAGAGGCCCAAGTCGTAATCGCCAGCGCGGAACGCCGCCGTGGCATAGCCATGGACGGCTTCGTCCACGCCAGTCTTCGCTCGCTGGTTGCCGTCCCACAGCGCGACCGCTTCTTGGTAAGCGAAGAGCGCCCGCGAATACAGGTCGTACTTGCCGGATTCGCGTGCGGCGGCCAGATCTTCGCCGGCGCGTGTCGCCAGGGCCACGCTTTCCAAATGCGATTGATAGTCGCGAATCGCCTGTTGGAAGTCGGGAACGCTGTGGTAGCGGTCGGTTTGTTCCGTGGCCATCGCCTTCAACGCGATATCGACCAACTCGCCCGACTTGTCGGTGGGGACGATCACGTTGTTGGCGGACGCCATCAAACATTCCATCACCGTCGAGCCGGTGTGCGGCCGCAAGCCGGTGACGATCTCGTAGAGGATCGCGCCCAACAGATAGACATCGCTAGTCTCGTCAATCTGTTCCATCGGCCCGACGGTCATTTCGGGCGCCATATAGGCGGGCGTGCCGCCCATCGCGACCTCGGCGGCCGGCACATCCAGCGACAGGGCGAGCCCCCAATCCATGACCAGCACTTCGCCGAACTCGCCGATCATCACGTTTTCGGGCTTCAGATCGCGATGCACGACGCCGCGCGAATGCGCGAACGCGACACCGTCCGCCACTTTCAGCAGGATTTCGACATTTTCCACCACCGATTTTTTGGGCAGCAATTTGTCCCAAGGGGTACCCTTCACATGCTTCATCGCATAGAAGACGGCGCCTTTTTCGTCGCGGCCGAGATCGTAAATCGGAACGATGTTCGGGTGTTCCAGATCGCCCGTGACCACGGCTTCGGCGAGGAATTTTTCCCGTTGAGCCGCTTCCCGCGAACCACCGCCTCCCTTGAGCATTTTCAGCGCGACCGAGCGGCGGATGGAGGACTGCTCGGCGGCGTACACCACGCCCATTCCGCCTTCGCCCAACTTGCGCGTGAGATTGTAGTCGCCGCGTCCCGGTTGTCGCCCCAGAAGCATTTCGGAGGTCAACGCGCGAGGCTGAATCACAAGCAGCTGTTCCAGACTCGCCCCGCCCGACGTTTTCTCCGCGAAGGAACCGCTATCGCCGATGCGTCGCGAGCGTCTCCGCGAGGAACTCTGCCCGCGTCCGACCACGCCAGAACCAGCGGTGCCCGAACTTGAAACCTGAACCGTGACATCACCCTTGCTGGGACCGGAGGGCGACGCGGGAATATCCACCGTGCGAGTGGCGCTAATCGGCTCGGAGGACGCGCCGGGGCTTGGTTTCTTGCCAGATCCCGTTGCGGGTAGTTCGACCGTGCCAGCGATGGTCACATCCGTCGCCGGCTCCGTTTTGCTACCCACACCTGTTGGCTTCTGAAGCGACGGTGCCCCGGCCGCCGAAAGCGGTCCGCTAAGCTCAATCGTGCCATCGACTGGCTTCGCCGCCGCGATCGGCGGGACGTCCGCCACCGTCATCGCGCCGTCGGAAGGCGGCGCGACGGGAGCTGTTGGCGGCGGCAGTTGTGGAGGCGTGGCTTGAGCTGGCGCCGCTGGCT
>JBJTOW010000681.1:0-3244 GCA_046074805.1 Planctomycetota bacterium
GACGGACTGGGTGCACCGACGGACGGTCGGATCGCCGTTCGGCACTGTTTCGACGGATTGGAAGTCCGTCGTACAAAGAGCACGCCGTTCGACACTGCTGCGACGGACTGGAAGTCCGTCGTACAACGCGCACGTCGTTCGGCACCGTTTCGACGGACTGGAAGTCCGTCGTACAACGAGCACGCCGTTCGGCACTGCTTCGACGGACTGGAAGTCCGTCGTACGAGGGTTCGGTCGTCTGCCGACGCTTTGATCAAGTCGATCGGCTAGCGTGCAAGGATCATCCGATTTCCAACGCTCGACGGACTGGAAGTCCGTCGTACAAGGGGTCGGACGTCTGCCGACGCGTCGATCGAGTCGGTCGGCTAGCGTGCAAGGATCATCCGTTTCCCTACGCTCGACGGACTGGAAGTCCGTCGTACAAGGATTCCACCCGACACCCGCCACCCGACACCCGACACCCGCCACCCACCACCCATCACCCATCACCCGCCACCCGCCACCCGCTTACCGACTGACTCTGCCAAAATGACACTCCAACAACGAAAGCGATTCGGTTGCCGCTAGACTTGCCACCGCAACCTTTTTGGTAGTCGTCTCTTAGGACGGCACCGAAGCATTTGGCACGCAGGTTGCTCAGATGGGCGAACATAACGCAGGGCCTGCCAAATAGAGCGGCTGGTCGTGACTCCCGCCCGCAGGGCGAGTGATTCGTCAATACACTTGGAGGTATCGTCTCGTGGCAAAGCAAATGGTTTTTGACGACGAAGCGAGGCAACCGCTGTTGGCGGGCGTTTCCAAGCTCGCCCGAGCGGTGCGAAGCACGCTGGGCCCGCGCGGCCGCAACGCTGTGCTCGACAAAGGTTGGGGCTCGCCCAAAGTCACCAAAGACGGCGTCACGGTGGCGGAAGACATCGAACTCGACGACCCGTACGAAAACCTCGGCGCCAAGCTCGTCAAAGAAGCGGCCAGCAAGACCAACGATGTGGCTGGCGACGGCACTACCACCGCCACCGTGCTCGCCGAAGCCATCTTCCGCGAAGGCCTGAAGATGATCGCCGCCGGAGCCGATCCGATGGCCCTCTCCCGGGGCATCAGCAAGGCGACCGAGGCCGTCGGTGAAACCATCACCAAAATGGCTGAGAAGATCAACGAAAAGAGCCGCAAGGAAATCGAGCAAGTCGCCACCATCGCGGGCAACAACGACCCGTCGATCGGCAAGGTGCTCGCCGACGCCTTCATGAAGGTTGGCAAGAACGGCGTCATCACGGTTGAAGAAGGCCGTGGCCGCGAAACGACGGTTGATGTCGTGGAAGGTATGCAGTTCGATCGCGGCTTCCTCTCGCCGCATTTTGTCACCAACGCTGACGAAGTCATCGTCGAACTCGACAACTGCTACAGCTTGATCCACGAGGAAAAGATCTCGTCGAACAAGAAGTTGATCCCGCTGCTCGAAGCGATCAGCAAGGCCAACAAGCCGCTGTTGATCATCGCCGAAGACATTGAAGGCGAGGCGTTGGCGACGTTGGTTGTGAACAAGATGCGGGGCATTCTGCAGGTTGCGGCCGTGAAGGCTCCAGGCTACGGCGACCGCCGCAAGGCGATCCTCGGCGATATCGCCGTGCTGACTCGGGCCCAGCCAATCTTCAAGGATCTGGGAATCGACTTGGAAAGCGTGAAGCTTTCGGATCTCGGCCGAGCGAAGAAGGTGAAGATCACGTCCGAAGAGACGACCATCGTCGACGGCGTCGGCAGCAAGGAAGAGATCGAAGGCCGCGTGCAGCAGATTCGTGACGAAATCGGCCGCACCGACAGCGAGTACGATCGCGAGAAGCTGCAAGAGCGGCTCGCGAAACTTGCCGGCGGTGTTGCCCAGATCAGTTGCGGCGCGGCGACCGAGACGGAAATGAAGGAAAAGAAGTGGCTCGTCGAGGACGCCAAGAATGCGACGCAAGCCGCGCTCGAAGAAGGCATCGTCCCCGGCGGCGGCGTGGCGCTGCTACGAGCGGAAAAGGCGATCGACAAGCTGGAATTGTCGGGCGACGAAAAGCTGGGCGCGGCCATCATCCGCAACGTGCTCGATCAGCCCCTGCGGGCGATCGCCAAGAATGCGGGCCGCGATGGCGCGGTCGTCGTCAACCGCGTCCGCAACCTCAAGGGGAAGAACGAGGGGTGGGACGCGGACAAGGATGAGTTCTGCGATCTCGTCAAGGTGGGCGTCATCGATCCGGCGAAGGTAGTCCGCACGGCTTTGCAGAACGCCTCTAGCGTTGCCTCGCTGTTGCTGACCACGTCGTCGCTGATCACCGACATTCCGAAGGAGGAGAGCGACGAGGGCGGCCACGGCGACCACCATGACCACGGCATGGGCGGAATGGGTGGCATGGGAGGTATGGGCGGCATGGGTGGAATGGGCGGCATGGAAGGCATGATGTAAGCCGGTCCCGACTAGACGACGATTCGGGCGGCCAGACCTCTGGTAGCCCGGGTAGCCGGGGCCTGGGGAGCCGGGGAGCCGGTTTCGAAGATTTGCCCGCGTGGCGCGTGACGCGTCAACAACATTTGCAGCTTTCAAAACAACACATACTGGTTTCGCGAGAGGAGAGAACGGAATGAGCAAGATCAAGTTGCGTCCGCTGGATGACCGTGTCGTGGTGCAGCCGCTCGAAGCGGAAGAGCGAACTGCGGGCGGCATTGTGCTGCCGGATTCGGCCAAGGAAAAGCCGCAGCGTGGCACGGTGGTCGCCGTCGGCCCGGGGCGGTTGCTGGACAACGGCAAGCGTGGCGAGTTGTCGGTGCAGGAAGGCGACGAGGTGATTTACGGCAAGTACGGCGGGTCGGATGTGAAGGTGAGCGGCCAGGAGGTGAAGATCCTCCGGGAGCACGACATCTTGGCGAAGATTGTCAAGTAACACTCCGCCGATCCCTGTTGACTCCGCCTTTGTCCCCGACATTCCCTCTTTTTTCCACAAGGAAACGCCAGCGTGGCTAAGCAATTGATGTTCGAAGATCACGCCCGAGCCAAGATGCTCCAGGGCGTGGAAAAACTGGCCCATGCGGTGGCCGTGACGTTGGGCCCGACGGGCCGCAACGTGATTATCGACAAGTCGTTCGGCGGTCCGACCGTGACCAAGGACGGCGTGACGGTCGCGAAGGAAATCGAACTCGAAGACCGTTTCGAGAACATGGGCGCCAAGCTGGTTGTCGAAGTCGCTCAGAAGACCTCGGATCTGGCGGGCGATGG
>JBJTOW010000682.1:0-11414 GCA_046074805.1 Planctomycetota bacterium
TTCCCATTCCTGCGCGAAAGTTGGTTGGCGCTCGGTGAAAGGCGATAGTTGCGGAAGGGAGATTGGGATCGGGAGCGGGGAAATTATGGATTCGATCCGCGTGACCGTTTACTTCAAGAGGCTTTGCGACGGCGACAGCACGCAATTCGCGGGGCTTATGAGTCATTTCTTTCCCCGGATGCGGGGGCTAGCGCAACGCGTTTTAGGCCAAGTCCCGTTGCCAGTCCTCGACGCGGCCGATGTGGCTCAAAGCGCCTTCGTCAGCTTCTGGCAGCGGGCGGAACGCGGCGATTTCGCTCAGCAAGCCGACCGAAACGAGCTCTGGCGGTTGCTCGCCACCATCACCGTCCGCAAGGCCCGTCGTCACATTGGGCGTGAGCTGTCGGAGAAACGCGGCGGTGGCCGGGTGCTCAACGAATCGGCCTTGAACGACGCGAGTGGACAGTCCACGTTCGCCGAACTTGCGCGGGACGTTACCACGGAGGCGATGGATATGACGGTCGAAGAACTGATTAACTCGCTGAGCGCCGCCGAATTGCGGCAAGTCGCTCTCTTCAAGCTGATGGCCTATACCAATGGTGAAATCGCCAAAATGCTGGATTGTTCGGAACGCAAGATCGAGCGCAAACTGCGGTTGATCCGGGCGGCTTGGAGCCATACGGGCGATGGGGTGGAATCATCATGAGCGAGCCGTTGTCGTTCGAAGATTTGAGCCGGCTGGACGGTTTGTGCGACGAGTTCGAGTCGCAGTGGCGGGAGGGCCAGCCGCCCCTCATCGAGGATCTGCTCGCGGACTTGTCGGGACCGCTACGGGAATGCGCGTTCGAAGAGCTTGTAGCGCTCGAGGTCGAATTCCGCCGCAGGGCGGGAGAACGCAAGTTGGAGCGGACGTTCGCGGAGCGCTTTCCGGATCGAGCCGAAGTGATCCGGCGCCTGTTCGAGCGGCCGGCCTCCGCCGCTTCTGTCGCGCCGCGGCGGCCGGATTTTCCAGCGGTCGGCGCGCCATCTTCCCTGGGAGGCGCTGTTGCGGAAGCCGGCGATTCACCCGAAGCGGGCCGATTCCGCGCCGTTCGGCCGCATGCCCGGGGTGGGCTTGGGCGGATTTGGGTCGCGCTCGACGCGGAACTCAAACGCGAAGTCGCCCTGAAGGAGATGTTGTCCGACCACGCCAACCAGCCCGGCCAGCGGGATCGTTTCGTCCTGGAGGCCGAGGTCACCGCGCAGCTCGAACACCCCGGAATTGTCCCGATCTACGGTTTAGGAATGGCACCGGATGGCCGCCCGTTCTATGCCATGCGATTTATCCAAGGGAAGAGCTTCGAGGTCGCCATCCGTGAACTGCACGCACCCGAAGGTGGCGGGCCGTTCGCGGCCGGAAGAATCCTGGACACGCGCCGTCTCCTGACGCGGTTCATCGCCGTTTGCCAAGCGATCGACTTCGCGCATAGCCGCGGCGTGATCCATCGCGACATCAAGCCGGCGAATGTAATGCTCGGCGAATTCGGTGAGACGCTCGTTGTCGATTGGGGAATGGCTCTCACGCGTCCGCGTGGCGACGCGGCGACGACGCCGGTCGCGAAAGAGCCACCACAAAACGCCGGGGACGCCGCTGGCCACACGCGCGATGGCGAAGGACGGGTTTGTGGCACGCCGCAGTACATGAGCCCCGAGCAAGCGTCGGGTGAGCTTTCCAGGGTCGGCGCGGCAAGCGACGTTTACAGCCTGGGAGCAACGCTCTATCACCTAGTCACCGGACATCCATCCATCGATCCAAAGTCCGTAGACGCGATGCTTGAGGCGGTTCTTAGGGCGGATTTCCCGCCGCCTCGCGCGCGGCTGCCAGCGGTTCCCCCAGCGCTTGACGCGATATGCCGCCGAGCGATGGCTCGGGAACCGGCCGAGCGATACGCGTCGGCCCGAGCGCTCGGCGAAGACCTGGAACGATGGCTGGCTGACGAGCCAGTGCTTGCATTTCGTGAACCATGGTCTAACCGGCTGGGGCGGTTTGCCCGCCGACACCGCACAACCGTGTGGGCCACTGGACTGACGGCAGGCGTCTCTTTGGTTCTGCTCGCAGCGGTGGCGATTGCGGCCGCCGTTTGGGTCGATGGAGCCCGCCGGGCGGCAGTGCGTGAATGGAATCGGGCGGAACTGCGCGAGCGACAAGCGCGGGCGGCCCAGGCGCTTGCGGAACGTGAGGAACGCGCAGCTCAGGAGGCCCGCCGTTCGGTGGAAATCCAGGAGAGACGCGCGCGGGCGGCCACTGATTTTTTAGTCGGGGTGTTCGCGACAAACGACCCATTGGCACTGCGGGGAATGGGACTGCGCAAAGCCACGGACGAAGGCCGGCCTCTCGAACCGCGGGAACTCCTTGAGCGCGGCGTGGAACGCGCGGATCAAGAACTGGCGGGCGAGCCGCTTTTGCAGGCCACGCTGCTCGATTCGCTGGGCATGGCGTTTCTCGGCCAAGGCGATTTGGACCGCGCGGCCACGTTGGTCAACCGCGCCTGGGATGCGCGTCGCGCCCACCTCCGCGATCCTCATCCCGATTTGCTTGCCAGCAAAGCAAGCCGCGCTGCGTTGATGGTCATCAACAGCCAAATGCCCGAGGCCGAATCGCTGTTGCGCGAAGTCTTGGCCGCACAGGAAGCGGATAGCACGGCGGACGATGCTCGAAGGGCCGACACGCGTTTTTTGCTCGCGTTAACGCTGCGCGAGCAATATCAGGTCGACGAATCCACTCGGCTACTACGCGCCGCGTTGGCGACTCGCGACAAGAAGCTCGGCTTGAATCATCCCGACACGCTGTTGGCTCGCGCGCTTCTCGTCGATTCCCTGGTGAATCAAGACAAGCAGGCCGAGGCGATGATCGAGGGGATGAAGTTGATGTCCGTCGCCGACCCACGTATCGCGACGCTGTTGGTCGGCGGCTTCATGCGCTTCCAGCAATTGGAGACTCTGCGGCGTCGCCGCGACTTCGAGGCGGCGGCTGAAATCAGCGACAAACTGCGATCCGATGCCGATCGTCTTCTGGGTTCCGCGCACCCGCTGGCCATTGCGATGCACTTCCATCATTCCATGATGTGGCGCCAGCAAGGCAATCGCCTTGAAGCCGACCGTTTGACCGAACGGACCCTCGAGCAGGTGCCGTTGGCCATGCAAAGGCTGCCGAGGATGGCCGAAGTCTACTGTCGGCTGGCGGAGTCGGTCGCGGAACGTGGGCAGCGGGAAGCGTCCGACCGTTACTTTCGAAACGCATTTCGGGCCGGAGGAGCGATCTATATCAAGGAAAATGCCTGGGGTCTGAAAGCGGGCTTCAGCCATGCCAAATTTCGGCGGGAACGCGGCGAGATCGCGGCGGCGGCGGCGATCTGCCGTGAGACACTTCGTCTGGTCCCTGCCCGGGACGAGCAACTGAGACGCGACGGCGAAGCGATGCTGCACTCGATTCTCGCTGCGGGACAGGATTGGAACGAGGCTCGCCGCGTGTCTGAAACGCAGCATAGCCATTACTGGGCGAGGCGCGCCGATAATCCCTCCGCCGCCATGCACTGGGCACGCCTTCATGCCGAATGTCTGAGAGAGCTTGCCGATTTTCCCGCGGCGTTGGCGTTGGAGCGGTCGGCGCTTGAACTTTCGCGGAGCGTCGAGCTTGGCGCGAGCACACCCGCGCTCGCAGTGTTGCATATCGAACATGGAGACTTATTCGGTGGTCGTCAACGTGCTCAGCAGTGCCTCGCGCGGATCCGGGCCGAAACCAAAGTCGGCCAAGCCGATGTCGCCGGCCAATTCCTTTTGGACGCCGCCCTACTGCGGACCCTGGAATTGTCGGAGGAAGCGGATGCGCCGCTCCGCGAGCTCCTCGGGTTGGTCGAAACAAAATTGGGGTCCGAGGATCGGCTCGCTCAGGAAGTGATGTTCGCGCAAGCCAGCTCAAAGTTGGCCACGCAAGATTTGGATGCGGCAACTCGCGACATGGCGATGAAGAGTGCCCGTGAGGCCTTCAAGCGGCGCCTTGGCGGGTTCGGTCCGAGCGATCCCGCGACGTTGGCGCTGGCCCACAGCCTCGCTTTGCTGTTATGGCGGCACGGCGAACAGGAAGAAGCCGAAGCGCTGTTGCGCCAGACGCTCGCCGATTGGCCCGCCTCCGCCTCGGCACTCGACCCCAAGCGACTCGCGGCGACCCTAGACCTGGCTGATCTGTTGCTCGCGCAGTCCAAATTCGCTCCCGCCGAAGCTTGGCTCGCCGAGACGCTCGAGATGCTCAAAAAGACCATTCCTTCAGAACGTCATGGCTCCTCATGGCAACTCGCTGAGGTGCGGAGCCGGCTTGGAGCGGCGCTCTCCGAGCAAGGACGGTTCGCGGCCGCCGAGCCGCTTCTCAACGACAGCCACGCGACGCTTGAAGCCGCCTGGTGGCCCGAGCATCCTCGAGTCCGCGCGGCGGCGGATCGAGTTGCGCGGCATCAACAACGAAAGGCCGATGACAAGGCGTCCAAAGGGGCACCTTGATCAGACGCGGCGACCGCGCGGGCTCGCCATGGCAACTGATCAATATGGCCGGCGAACGGTCGCCATGGACCGGCTTGCTTCCCTGGGATTCCGCTGCGAAAGTCCACGGTGTCTTCGCAGTGCGATCGGAGGCTTACGGGATCGGCAATCCATCGAAGGATGGGGCCAGGCCTCGGTCGAAGGCACGCAACTTCGCTTCCATCGCACGCAACACTAACTCGAACTGCCAAGTCACCTTGCCCGCTTGGCGGTTCGCGGCTTGGCTTTCGACATAGAAGCGGATCTGTTCGTCCGCCGTTGGCGCCCGCACTTGCGACGGATCGGTCGCTCGCTTGGTCGACGCCGCCTCGACGAACACCATGCCCATTTCCTCGGTGGTCTGTTCGCCCCAGCGGACGTCCCGGGGCGGTCGATGCGGATTGGCCGGATTGTCGGCCGAGTTATCCCAGGCCAACTCCATCCTCAATCGCGTTCCCTTTGGCAACCGGACCGGCTCGACAAAGCGGTAGGTCTCTTGCCAGTTGAAATCCCAGCGGTCGACCTTCACCATCTTGCGCGATGTGCCGTCGGGCAGAAACGCTTCGAGCGAGATTTCGCGACCGAGTAGATGCATGTGCGGCGTAACGGCGAGCGCGTCGATTTCCGCAGGCGATACCATCTCCGCATCGCGGCGATAACGCGGCTCGTTGGCCGGGATCCGCAAGCCGGAAAGCGGGCCGCCGGGCAGCATGACGGGCATCATCCGCACCGCGCGTTCGGGCGGCGTCTGGGAGAAGTAGAGGCCGATCCGAGTGCGATCTGGCTCAGGCTTTCCCGAACGATGGTAATGGACCTGCATGACGACATCGGCGCCGGCGGGCAGGACTCGGACAGTTCCCTCGGGCAACGGCGACGGCACGTTGCCCGGGGCCCAGCCACCCAAACTGCCGCTCGGCAAAAATCCGGGCCAACCGCCCTCGGTCAAGTATCCGGCCGTCGGTTCGGCTTCGTCGAGTTTTCGCGCCGCTTTACGTGTATCGATGAAGGTCAGCACATGATGGACCACCCGCGAGTTGCCAGGCTGGATCTCGAACACTCGCACGAACCGGTCCTCGGCGAACCGCGTCGGAAACACGAAACAGCGGTACTCGTCAGTCCCGTCAGCGCCCAAGACATAGGTCGATTCGGGTTCGAGGATCAGATCTGGCGTTCCCAGCCGCCAATCGGGCCGCGGTGGCAATTCGGCCGCCGCATTCGAAGCGGCCGGGGAATTGACGGTTGTGGGCTTTTTCTCGGTGGACGGTTCGCGAGTGGCGGCGACGCGGGCTGCGGTGGTGCTCGCCGGGGTGGGGCGGGTCGCGGACGCCGCTCCCCATCGCCGCAGCAGCTCGATCTCCTCGGCGGGTATGCGCCGCGAGTTTTTGAAGTCGCCCCAGCCAGCGACCGGCTTCCACGGTGGCATCGAACCATCCTGCGTGAAGCGGACGACATCGTCCGCCCAGGCCAGCGCGGTCGATTCAGAGTGTAAATCCATCGGGCCGATGCCACCGTCGCGGTGGCATTCGCCGCAGCGCTTGCGCAGGATCGCCAGCGCGCTGCGATGCAGCGGCTCCCAGGCTGCCGCATCGGTGGCAGGACTGGCGATCTTGGTGCTAGGAGTCTTGGTGTTACGATTCGCGGTGTTGGCCGGGCTGGAGTTCACAGGAGCCGAGTCAACGCTGCGGCGCAGAGGGCAGCCAAGCGGCTTGGTCGTGGCGATTGTCGGCTGTCGGCCGGCGGCGACACTGGCGACGGCGTCGACCAGTTCCCGGGTCTTTGGCGCTGCTGCGGCGCCGCCGCGGCGCGTGAACCGGTCGTCCACCCGGCCGTGATAGCGGCATTGGCCTTGGGCATCGAACAGCACCGCCGTTGGACAGGTTTCAATCTTCAGCGTGTCGGCCAACGACTGGCGGGGATCGAGCAGAACGGGAAAGCCGATCGCGAATTCACGGATATGTTCCGCCACTTCGGCGGCGGTACGACCATCGTTCGCTTCCACACCGACGACCGCGACGCCCGACTCGTGCCGCTGGGCATGCAATTCGTTCAAGGCGGGAACATAGGCGCGGCTGATCGGGCATTCGGTCGAAAGGAACACGATGACGACGCCACGCGGCCCGCGGAGCTTGTCGAGTTCCCGCTGCTGACCGGTCGTGTCGGCGAGTTTTCGTTGCGGAGCCCACGCCAACGTGGTCGTTGCTGGAACGCCCATCGGCGCGGTGCGCGGTGCATCCGCGGACGGCGCGGTCGGTGGGTTGGAACGCGATGGTATCGGCTTGAGAACTAGAACGGCCCCAGCCGCGATGGCGGCGACCAGCGTGAGCGGGGCCAATATACGCGCGGGGCGTTTCGAACGACTCATGATCGATGTTCCGCGAGTCCGCGTGGCTGAAAAGGAAGTTCCGATTTGATGGGCGTTCGACGCGGTCGTCAACCGGCCGCTCACGTCGGTCGCCATGGGGCGTGGTGCGCGGATGGTTGCGACAGTCTGGGCGAGCGGCTAGTCTTGGGCCGCGTTCCACGTCCATTCAACCTGAGAGCCAGCTATGAACGCGACGATGTCCGAGTGGAATTCACCGCGACCCACGCACGTACGGTACACGGTGATGTCGTTGTTGTGCGGGCTGGCGTTCGTCCTGTACATCGACCGGATTTGCATCGGCCAAGCCGCTTCGGTGATGATGAAAGACCTGGGCATCTCCAAGTCGCATTGGGGGTGGGTGGGCGTCGCGTTTCAGATCGCCTACGCGATCTTTGAACCGACGACCGGGCACTGGGGCGACCGATACGGCTCGCGCCGCGTCTTGATTCGAATCGTGCTCTGGTGGTCGGTGTTCACGGCACTCACCGGCGCCGTGTGGAAGTTTTCCTGGCAGGTCACCTCGGGGCTCGCGATCACCAGTTTCATGTTGTTGTTGGCGATCCGATTCCTATTTGGAGCAGGCGAAGCGGGCGCGTTGCCGAACGCGGCGCGGGTGATTTCGATCTGGTTCCCGCCCGGTCGACGTGGTCCGGCTCAGGCGTTGATCAGCGCTTGCGCCCAGATTGGCGGGATGACGGCCCCATGGGTGACCGCGTTTTTCATTTCCCATCCATCGATCGGCTGGCGGCTGTCGTTCGCGATCTTCGGGGCGTTGGGATTGGTGTGGATCGCCATTTTCTGGTGGTTGTTCCGAGACGATCCAAAACTTCACCCCAGCGTGAACGCGGGGGAACTTGCCTACATAGCGTTGGGGCGCGACGAGTCGAGCAAGGGCCAGGCGGCCCATTTGACGATCCCTTGGGGCAACGTGCTGACGAATCAGAACATCTATTTGCTGGGCATCGCGAACGCCTGCTCTTCCTTTTATTCCTACATGCTGTTTTCCTGGTTCCCGACCTATTTGAAACAGGGCCGAGGACTGGAGGAAAGCCAATCGGGCCAGCTCGGCTCGCTTCCTTATCTCTTCGGCGCGACCGGCGTGCTGCTGGGCGGCTATATGGGCGACTACCTGACCCGCAGATTGGGTTCGCGTCGACTGGCGCTGGGCCTGATGGGAACGGTCGGTCTGGGCATTGCGGGCTTGCTTGTCGGCTCGAGCGTATACGCAGACAACCCGACCGTGGCCGTGTTGCTGTGCTCCGTCGGCTACTTCTTCGCCTACATCCAGTTGGCCGCATGGTGGGCGGCGATGTCGGATGTCGGTGGCCGCAACCTGGGAGCGATGTTTGGACTGTGCAACATGATCGGCCTGTCAGGCGGCGCTATTTCCCAAGTGTTTCTCGGCTACTACGTGGACTACAACGAGTCGCTCAAGCTTTCCGGACGCGCCGCTTGGGATCCCGCGTTCCAGATTTACGCGGCCGTGCTTGTGGTCGGCGGATTCATGTGGCTGTTTATCGACCCGCGTAAACAGGTCACCGCGACACACGCCGAGCCGCTCGTTCAAGGCACGCAGGCCCGCTGACCATACGCTGCTGAAGGTCAGTCCGACCTGCCGAGACGCGTCGCGTTCCATGCGAGGGTTACCGGTGGCGGCGGGATCGGTGGGTCGGACTTCCAGTTCGTAGCAATCAGTTGCCTCGACGGACTGGAAGTCCGTCGTACAAATTTAACGCGACGGACTGGAAGTCCGTCGTACAAAGTTAATGCGACGGACTGGAAGGCGGTCTTACGAATTTAATGCGACGGACTGGAAGTCGGTCGTACAAAGTTAATGCGACGGACTGGAAGGCGGTCGTCCGAACTTACTGCGACGGACTGGAAGTCCGTCTTACAAAGATGGATAAGCCGATATCTTGCGGGGGGCCAGTCAGCTGGTCGGTTCCCCGTCCGCTCGGCTGCTAAGCGCGCGAAGCACATGCTGGGCGATGGCGTCGTCGAGGAACACGACCGAACCGTCGGCGCGCAGGGCGTACGCGCCGTTCGGGTGGTAGCTGCCGAACGACAATTCCAACAACAGTCCGCTTAAGGCGGGTTGCCGCCGAGTGGCATTGAGCGGCGGATAGGTGGTCCCAACGAACTCGGAGAATTCCGTTCCCCCGGAACCGCCATCGCAGCGGCAGTCATCGACCTGGGGCGAACCGATATACCAGAAGTCGAGGCTTTGGCCGTCCTTCACGAATCGGGGGTCGGTCCGCGATTCGACCACCGCCAGCGTTTGGCTTAATCCGTCCGTGATATCCGCAGGGCGCACTTGGCTGCAGGCGAAAAACAGCCCGTTTTGCCGCAGGTCTTCCAAAGACAGTGTACCCGGCACCGGTAGCGTGCTTTGGTCGTCGGAGGTCGCGAGCGAACCGGCGTTGCCGCGATAGCTGCCGGGCACTCGGTTGGGCACGGCAAGCGAATCGAGGTGATCCTCGAGCGGCATCGATGGACAACGGTACAACGACACCACGGTTTGAATCACGCGGGTATTGGCTCCACCGGCCTCCCAGTTGCCCGGTCCGTCCTCCTGAAACAGCAGCGTGTCGAACAGCGTTGATTGCTCGAGGAAAGGTAGCACCATCGCGTTCCACGCATGGCCCGTCGTGTTCCAACCAGGAGGCAGGCAGGCGTTGGATTCCGTGTACAAAGCCAACGCCAACCCTTGCTGCCGCAAATGGTTTTGACACTGTGTCCGCCGCGCCGCCTCACGTGCCGCTTGGATCGCCGGCAAGAGCAACGACACCAGCACGCCAATGAGCGCGATGACGACCAAGAGTTCTACGAGCGTCATGCCACGTCGCGACGCATCGACCGATCGCGTTGTGCTTGATTGCCGGTAACTGTTCGCCGAGGATTCGCGTTGAGTCCCGCTCATGACTGTCCCTCCATTGACATGATGGCCCGATCAGTTGACCGTGTTGACCGTGTTGACCGTGTTGTTTGGGAGCCCTCCATCCAATCGTGAAACGACGTGGCAAGCGGACTTGGGCAGCGAGATTTTTCGGCGGGAAATATCCGATTCGCGGCGGCTAACCTGTAGACGCCCCGCGACTTGACAGTCGCCCCTGGGCGCGGATCAAATCGGGACGTTCCTGTGGGGTGGGTGGTCGCGGTCGGCGAGTTGTTCGCGAAAACGCGGCGGCGGTCCCGGCCTTCGGGTGATATTCGGAGCCATGCCATGCGTTCGCGCCAGCCGTTGGTGGAAGTGGAAAATGCCGCGTCGAAGTGGAACCGCCGCGAGTGGCTGCAAGGGGGAGTGGCGATGGCCAGTCTGACATTTGCCACAGGTGCCCAGGCGGCCGCCCCGCCGCCGGTCGGCGCGTGGGTCGATGCCCACTCGCACATCTGGAGTCGCGAGGTCGATCGATTTCCGCTCGCCAAGGGACAGACGGTTGCCGACTTGAAACCGGCGAGCTTCACGGCGGAGGAGTGTTTGACGCTCGCGGCGACGGAAGGGGTGGGACGGGTCGTTTTGATCCAACACCATATCTACCACGGCTGGGACAACAGCTATCTGATCGACGCCGCCAGCCGCTATCCGGATCGGTTCCGCGTCGTCGGTATGATTGACGATACGCAGCCCCACCCGGACAAGAAGCTTCGCGAGTTGCTTTCCAGTCGCGTGACGGCGTTGCGGATCACATCCTTGATACGTGGCGCCGACCAATGGCTGGCGGGGCCGGGAATGGCGGCGCTATGGAAGACCGCCGCTGAGACTCGCCAGGCGATGTGCTGCCTGATTAATCCCCAAGACTTGCCGGCCGTCGATCGCATGTGCGCGGCCAACCCCGAAACGCCGGTGGTTATCGACCACTTCGCCCGGATCGGCATGGATGGCGAAATTCGCGAAGCCGATCTCAAAAATCTGTGCGTGTTGGCGAAACACCGGCACACCCACGTGAAACTGTCCGCCTACTACGCGCTCGGCAAGAAACAGGCGCCGTACAAGGATATGCTGCCGATGATCCAGCGATTGGTGGAAGCGTTTGGTCCACAGCGTTTGATGTGGGCCAGCGATTGCCCCTATCAAGTGCAAGGTGGGCACACCTACCGCGACTCGATCGCGCTGCTTCGCGACCATGCCCCATTCTTGTCCGCCGACGACAAGCAATGGCTGCTCAAGAAGACAGCGGAAAAGGTGTATTTCCTGTAGAGAGGGATTCACGGTCCGTGCCACCGAGCCGTCGTCGTCAGTTCGCGAAAGTGGATCGAGCCGATCGAGAGGATCGCGCCGAACCTGACCAGTCTAGCAAGTCTGGCAATTCCGGCATGTCTGGCATGACCGTCAAGCCATCCGAGCCCACCGCTGGACCGTCCCGTTTTCCAAGGCTCGGCCGGTTCGCACTGATCGCTTTGGCCGCTGTCGTGGCTGCGGGCGCCGGCATCTATGGACTATCGCAGGTCCGCCAAGCTGAGTCGCGGAGTCAATTGTTGCGGGCTTCGCTAGACGACCAACCGGAGTCGGCCGAGGCGCTGC
>JBJTOW010000683.1:0-10972 GCA_046074805.1 Planctomycetota bacterium
GGAGAATGTCTTGGGCGCGACGCGAGTCGCGACGGGGAACGGCGGCGACACGATCAATGTTCGGGCCGCGAATGCCGCCACGACGGTGGATGGCGGCGAAGATGACGATGTCGTAAATGTTGGCAGCGTTGCTCCTGGTACGGGCGGCGTGTTGACGGGACTTTCGGCCGCCGTTGCGATCGCAGGAGGACTTGGTTTCGACAGGTTGAACCTGGATAGCTCGGGGACGACGGCGGGCACCATCGGTCAGCTAAGTCACGACACGCTGTCAGGGTTGACGCTCGGAGTTGCCCTGGCGTTCGACAGTATGGATGACCTTCGGCTGGTGCTCGGCGACTTTGCGGATCAGTTCACGATCGCCAGCACGGCGGATGATATGGCGGTGACTGTGATGGCCCAGGGGGGAGCGGATCAGATCCTAGTCGAAGCGATAAATGGTCCAACGACCGTGGATGGCGGCACCGGTTCCGATACGATCGCGGTGATTCCATCGACGGACTCGCCGGTCGACAGCGCACGAGTCGTCCCCAACCGTCGCTCGGCGATCAACGCCGGATTGTTGGTGCGGGGCGGGGTAGGCGGGGCCGACATCGATTCCCTGGTTTATCGCTCGGTATTCGCGGTGACAGAGACTGGTCGCCTGACAGGCGACCGTCTGTCAGGATTGGATTTGCCGGCGGGGATCGATTATCGCGAATTGGAGTCGCTGCAAGTTGTTTTGGATACCAATGGCGATGTGGCGGTTACAATAGAGGACACACATGCTGGAAGTACTGAAATATTGACCGGATCTGGGGCGGACATCGTGAATATCCGCGCGGTCAGCGGACCGACATCGGTCGCGACGAGCGGTGGCGCAGACGCCGTAAATGTCGGCAGTCGAGCTCGAGGCGTGACGGGAGACGCAAGTCTTAACGAGGGCGGCGATTTGAAAGCGATCGCCGCAAACCTTGTGGTGAACGGCGGTCCAACGGGCGGCACGGGGCCACTGAACACAAGCACCGACGTGCTCACTGTGGATGGCAGCGGAGACACACAGGCGGCTACGGGCACTCTAGCGGCCGTCACACTAAACGGATTTGGTATGACGGGATCTTTTCAGTACCAGGCTATGGAGAGCGTTTTTCTTACGCTCGGCTCCGGCAATGACCGTTTGACTATCGCGAGCACTGCGGCGGGCGCTACTTATCAAGTTCGCGGCGGCGCTGGCAACGATACCGTTGTGGCGGGCACCGGCAACTTGGAAACGCTGTTGGGCCGCGTGCGTATCTTTGGTGACAGCGGTACCGACCAAGCCACGGTCGATGATCGCGAGTCCGCGTCGCGAGCCGACTATCGCATCGCGGGTGGGGCGGTAACCTCTCAGTCGCAAATCGGCCAGCCAGATCGTGTTTTCGCTGGCGTTGAGTTCGACAGCAGTCTGGAGTCGTTGTCGCTTACGGGAAACGGCTCCGCCAACACGTTCGACGTTTCACCGAGTCCGGCGACCCGGTTTAGTGTCGACGGTGGCCTGCCCGCCACGGGACTTGTTCCGCCACGTTTGGGCGACACCTTGCGAATTGATTTCAGCGCGGTCAGCGGCGAGGTGTTAAGTTGGAGCGACAGCCGGACGGGCACCGGATTATGGCAATTCACAAGTGGGCAACAGCCAGTTTCCTTTACCAGCATAGAACGTTTGAATGGAGTTGACTCGCTCGCTGTGTTCTCTGGCGCGGGCATTAATAGCTCTGGGGATGTCAAAGTCTACGATCCAAAATCGGGCCTGCTGCGGTTTACGATTTCCTCGCTCCAGATCCGGAGCGATGGATTCCGCGACGGCATCCGAGCGGTGACGGGTGATTTGAATGGTGATGGAGTTCCCGACGTCGCCGTGAGCCAAGACTTTACCACCAATGCAAAGGTCAAAGTGTTCGATGGAATCACGGGACGCCAGTTGGTCTCGCTGCGGCCTTTCAACAACCCGGCTCTTTGCCGTGGGGTCGTTGAGTTGGCGATTGGCGACGTCGATGGGGATGGGTGGAGCGATTTGGTAGCGGGACAAAACTGCGACGTCAGCATTTCCATTCGCGTGTTTAGTGGCGACCCCAATCAGAATTGGCGCCAACTGGGCGCGGAACTGCGTCCCTTTGGCGCTGTGAATACTCGCTTGGCATCTCTCACAATGGCGGACCAAGATGTTCGCGGCGCAGCCAATCGATCCGTCTTATGGGTAGGCGCGACACTTGACAGCGTCACTTCGGTTCGCGCGTTCCGCTGGAATAACGCGTCCGCGTTTGACGAGGTTTTGGGTAGCCGTTTCAATCCGTTTGGAACGGGGACGGGAAAAAGCGTAAGACTGACAACTGGAGACATAAATGGCGATGGCGTCGAGGATTTGATCACCAGCCTTGGAACCGGGAAACCACCGTCGATTCGGGTATTCGATGGCGCGAAGTATGGCCAATCGCTGGGGAACGCATTCCCTGTCTTCAATCAAGCGAAGGCGGTCGACGAAGTCTTTACCGACGCCTTTGATTTCAATGGTGATGGATTGGTCGAGCGGATCACAGCTTTCGATAGCGTGGGAGGCGTAGTTGGCGAGGTGCGGCGGTTTGGCGCCACAGGAACCGAAGCCGGGGCGTTCACGGCGAACATGGGGGCCTTTCCCAACTTGGCTGGAATGTGGCTTGTGAATGGACAACCAGCCACGATTTCCCAAGTGGGAACCGATTTGACGTTGACCGATGAACGCGGCCGCGTCACCGCTGCGAAACTACAGAGTGCTGGCCAGATCGTGACCGTAAAGTATAGGGCGTTAGCGAAAATCGACGGGAACGTCCTGCGGTTCAGCAATGGTTTAAACTGGCAGCGGTTGGATTTGACGGGTAACTACGCCGTGGCGGGTGGCATAGCAAGAATCCAGCATCAGGGAAGCGTGATCCGCGTTTGGGACCAGGAGGGCAACCTATACCCGGCATCTTTCACCGCCGCGAAGACGATCATTGTGCCTTCGCTGGGCAATCTTTCAGGCCAGATTCGAGCGGGAGGTATCGACTGGTCGGATGGATCGTCGTGGCGGAAACTGGATTTGTCCACCGAATATCGAAATGCCGCTGGCGAACGATTCCGCATTTTGAGCAATGGCGTGGGCGATGTGGTGTTGGGTGACAGCAAAGGCAACGCGTCGGTTGCCCGTTGGGTTGGTCCAGACCGGTTGGTCGCGCTGGATTGGGGCGGCAGGACTGGAGTTGTGCGGGACTCGCGGATCACGTGGTCGGATGGGAGCGTATGGCTCAAGAATCAACGACTCAACGGCACCACCGCGACAGGTGGACTCGTGGCGATCGAATCTCGGGACGATCAGATTCTGTTATCGAATGGGTCCGCGAGATCGAGAGCTCGGCTGGTAAACTCGCAAACGATCTACGCGATAGATTGGCGTCTCACCGGCGTCATTGTCGACGACCAGATTCAATGGTCGAACGGGACGATTTGGAAGGATTTTGGGCTGGAAGCGTTTAACTCCGCGTTCCGCGACATTGTGACGTTGCCGTTCCCAAATGTGTTCTTGAAGGGCGACGATTCCCGGGGCGGGGCGGTGGCGATCGAACTTCGTCAGAACGAATTGTTTCTGACCGATCGCAAGGGCGATGTGGCGCCGGCCGTTCGAATCGCCACGAACAAGATTTTCGTCGCGAAATGGAACCTTACGGGGACGTTGGTGAAGGGCAAGGTGTATTGGTCGAACGCGACGCTGTGGCGCGGATTCGACACGACGTTGATCGAATATGTATTTAAGAATTGATGCGATGGACGTCAGGTCGTCATCAATCGTCGATGGTGCCAGTGGCGAATTGGCGATTGAGCCTCCACCACGGTAGCGGCTTATCAGGCGGCGAAAGCCAGCCAGTAGAAAATCCAACCGGTCGCGGCGGTCATGGTCATCCCACCAACCGCCAACCAGCCCAACACTCGATGGGTTTCCGAATGGCTTCCGGGACGAGGTGGAACGGCAAAGCGGCGGATGGCTAACGCGACCACTGCAATCCACAACACCAACGTCGGCACGGCGAACCCTAAATGCACCGTTAGCGACGCCCACACCCAACTCCAACCGTCCGCCGCATAGTACGGAGACGCCGCCGCCCTCGCTCGCCAATCGGTGAACAAACGCATGTCGAGCTCAAACAGTCCGACCGACACCAGTAAAATGGCCGCCATCGCCAACTGCAAGCGTTTGTGCAAGACGTAGTCGCGCCTCCGCTTGACCAACCGAACACTCAACGCCAACAGCGGCACGATCGCGAACATCGCCAGAAAGACGACGTCCAACATAAGTGAGGCTCGTGTTCCCAGAAACCCATTGATTCCATTCACTGCATCACATCTCCCGGCCCGTCGCATCGTCGCCGCGGATCATGAAAACCAGCCGACTGTCGTGGCGGCTAAACCACTCAAAGCTAGCACGCCGGCGAAAACCGCGTACACAGTCGCCCGCCGTCCAGCCCCGGAATTCGAATCGCGGATCACGCCAATCTTCCGCAGGCTGGCTTCTTGCCAGACGCGGAGGATCGTCGTGACCGCGATCCCGCCACTCACCAAGTAAACCGCTACCGATAGTAAAGCGAACGGCCCGAGAACCAGCTTGGACATTACGGTTCCGAGCACCAGCCATCCGAAGCCGCTGAATCCGAGCGCGATCTTGCTGGCGATCAATAAGGTCCCGGAACTATCGCTTTCGGTCGCTACGAAGTCGCCAGCCTGGAACGCCCGCATCTCGCCGGCTTGGGGACTGGCGAACACGTTGTCGTCCGCCACGACCGTTGCGGCGACCGTCCCCGCGTTCGTTGCGTCAACCGCCTTCGCGCCGGTATCGCGAAAAGTGTTCGCCCCATCCGCGTCGCGAAACGGGGCATCGGTGCGGGCGAGGGCGCCGCAGGGGAAGAGCTTACGTTCGGACATCGCGCGACCTCACGAGCCAAAGCGTCAGGCGACGAAGCAGCGCCGCAACATCTCATGGGCACTCATCACGTAACTCACATAGAACGCGCCGAATTCGGCGTACCGCGCGCTGGCTTCGTCAAATCGCATTTTGTAGACGATATCCTTGAGAAACGCCGGGTTAGCGCCCCACAGAGTGACTCCCCATTCCCAGTCGTCCAGTCCAACGCCCACAGTGATCAACTGCGAAACTTTGCCCGCGAACGCCATGCCGCTCCGGGCGTGTTCGGCCATCAACCGATTCCGCTCGGCGAACGGCAGCGTAAACCAATTCTCTCCGACCTTGCGTTTTTTGTTCATCGGGTAGAAGCAGGTGGCGGGCCACGGTGGGAGATCGGGCGTGAGCCGCTGGCGACGCATGAATGGCTCGCGGTCAGTGTAGGCTTTGACTTTCGCGTTGAAGGCCGGCGCGCCTTCGGTTTCCCCTTCCTCGACCAACCGCTTCGCGTATTGCTCGACCGACGGCACGTATTCGGAAACTTCCGTGACCGACACAAAAGAGTAGGTTGGCACGATGGCCGGCCCCAGTTCACTGGCCAGCAGCCGTTGGTTGATGGCTTCCACCTTGAGCGGATGGGCGTCCATCAGCATTACGCCGAAATCGGCTTTGTGGCCGCTGACGAGGCTGGTCTGCAGACGGCTGGTCGCCTCGGGGCCGTGCGGATCGAGCGCCGCGACGACTTGTTCAGTTCCAGCTCGCCGCTGCGCAACTGAAAGCCGCGACAGCACTTCCCGGTCGAAGCGGTAGAACGAATGGGTGCAGTGCCAACCCTCGTTCGGTTCAAGCGACACCTGCACTGGCTCGGCATGTCCGGGACGACCATGGCTCATTGCGAACACCTCGCTGACAACAATCTCGAAATCGGAAAACGTGCGACAAACGACTGAACCGCACTCCGACATAATAGCAGAATGGCCGGTTACGGCTGCGGCCAGTAGGCGGGGAGCGGCGCGACGATGTCGAGCGGTTCGTGGCGAACGGGATGATCGACGACCAGCCGACGGGCGTGGAGCGCGATTCCACGGGGGAACCGCGATCGCGCCCCGTATTTCTGGTCGCCCAAAACATGCCAGCCGCGAGCCGCCAACTGCACGCGAATCTGGTGTTTGCGACCGGTTTCCAGCCGGATCTCGACCAGCGTCGCCGAGCCGACGGGTTGGAGCGTGCGGTACGTCAGCCGTGCCTCTTGAGCGCCGCGAACAGAGGGCGCGACAAGCATCATGCGGCGCCGTGGCTCGTCCTTGAGCAGCCAATCGGTACAGGCCCCGTGGGGTGGATCGGGAGGTCGTTCCACCAGCGCCCAGTACACCTTGCCAACTTCAGCCTCGCGGAATTGCGCGGATAATCGCGCCGCCGCTTTCGAGGTCCGCGCGAAAATCACGGCCCCAGTGACCGCCGCGTCGACGCGACTGACAAAGCCTAAGTAGACATTTCCGGGCTTGGCGTACTTCGCCTTCAAGTACCCGCACGCCCGCCGCCATAGGCTCGGCTCGCTGTCAGCCACTCCCATCGTCGCGAGCTCGGCGGGCTTGTTGACAACCAGCAAGTGGTTATCCTCGTACAGGATTTGCAAGTCTTCAGTCATCGGCGCATTGTAGCCGTCGCGGAGGAGGTTGGGCGTTGTATGGAAGAAAGCCGCCATTCGCCGCGTCCGCCGGTCGAGCCGGTGGTGCTGGCCAGCCAGTCGCCCCGCCGCCGCGAACTGCTCGAGCGGGCCGGCTACCAGTTCACCATCGTCTTGCCGCACGAATCGGCGGAATGCGGGATTTGCAGCCGCGAAACGCCACCGGAGCTCGTTGCCCGGCTCGCGTGGCAGAAAGCCGGAGACGTCGCCCAGCGAATCCCCAACGGCTTGGTGATCGGCTGCGACACGGTCGCCGAGTGCATGGGGCACATCCTCGGCAAACCGCGCAACCGCGAACACGCGGGCGAAATGTTGCGGCTGCTCCGTGGCCGCGAACACCATGTATACAGCGGTCTCTGCCTCTGGCTTCGCCCTTCCGACGAACATCATGTCCGCGTCGATGTCAGCCGACTCGTCATGGACGCGGTGACCGACCAGCAGCTCGAATCGTATCTGGACACGGGCGCGTGGGAGGGAAAGGCGGGCGCCTTCGGTTACCAGGATGGCCTCGACTGGATCCACCTGATCGACGGCAGTGAATCGAATGTCGTTGGCCTTCCACTGGAACTGCTGGACGAAATGCTTCGTGCCCTACCCCAGGGTCCTGGGCTAAACTAACTGTTGTGATACTCCGACCATTCGCCATTCCCACGCGAGGCGATCCCTTCCATGTCGAACAAAGCCGCAACCGGGCTGGAACTAGGGCGTTGGAATCCTGGGGAGATAGAATATGCGCGGCAGGCCGCTCGCCGCGCGTTGCTGCGAGCGGGTGGATTATCGCTCGGCGCGATCGCGCTCGACACGTTGCTCGGACAGACGCGCGGTCTGTTGCCGATGAACGGCCCATTGTCGATGGTCAGCCCGCGGGGATCTCGAGCGGCTGAGGAATCGCCAGAGTCCGCCAAGTCTGCGGCTGGCGTGTCTCCCCAGGCGACGACATCACGCACCACGACATCGCGATCGGCGAGTGGCGGTTTGGCGGGTGTGCCGCATTTTCCCCCCAAGGCGAAGCGGGCGATTTACCTATTTCAATCCGGCGCCCCATCGCAGCTCGACCTGTTCGATCCAAAGCCTGGACTGGAAAAGCTCCGCGGCGTCGACTTGCCCGATTCGATCCGCCGCGGGCAACGTCTGACTGGCATGACATCGCGGCAGGAAAGCTTTCCGATCGCGCCCAGTCGTTATCGGTTCGCCCAGCATGGCAAATCGGGAGCTTGGCTGAGCGAATTGCTGCCGCACACCGCGCGTGTCGCCGACGAATTGGCGTTCGTCAAAACATTGCACACCGAGGCGATCAACCACGATCCGGCCGTAACGTTTTTCCAAACGGGGGCTCAGTTGGCTGGCCGGCCGAGCATGGGGGCGTGGCTGTCGTATGGGTTGGGCGTGGAGAACGCCGACTTGCCCGCGTTCGTCGCCATGGTTTCGCAAGGCAGCGGCAATCCGAACGATCAGCCGCTGTACGATCGGCTGTGGGGCAGCGGATTCCTGCCCACACGCTTCCAAGGGGTGAAATTCCGTTCGATCGGCGATCCGGTGCCACACTTGTCGAACCCGGTTGGCGTCGACGCCGCCACTCGCCGTCGAATGCTGGATGACCTTGCGCGGCTCAACCGCCTGGAGGCGGCCGAGGACGGCGATCCCGAGATCGCCACGCGGATCGCTCAATACGAATTGGCGTTTCGTATGCAGACATCGGTCCCTGAATTGACCGATACGTCCCGCGAACCCGAGCATGTGTTCGAACGCTACGGCCCCGACTCACGCAAGCCTGGCACGTTCGCCGCCAATTGCCTGCTGGCTCGAAGGCTGGTCGAGCGCGGCGTGCGTTTCGTGCAACTGTTCCACCGTGGATGGGACCAGCATACGAACTTGCCGAAACAGATTGGCGGCCAATGCCAGGATACCGATCAGCCGTCGGCGGCGCTGGTCGCCGACCTGCGGGAACGCGGCCTGCTCGACGAAACCCTGGTCGTGTGGGGTGGCGAGTTTGGGCGAACCGTGTACTGCCAGGGCCAGCTGACGGCGGATAACTACGGCCGCGACCACCACCCGCGATGCTTCACCGCTTGGATGGCTGGAGGAGGCGTCAAGCCGGGCGTTTCCCACGGCGAAACCGACGACTTCTCATACAACATCGTCCGCGATCCGGTTCATGTCCACGACCTACACGCGACGATGCTCCATTGCCTGGGCATCGATCACTTACGGCTGACATATCGATATCAGGGACGCGATTTTCGTTTGACCGACGTCCATGGCCGCGTGGTCCGCGAGTTACTGGCTTGAATCGGTCGCCCGGATTCGCCCCGGCCCAGAATTCACTGTCAGCCGCGTTGCGTCACGCGGCGGGCGGGAATCGAGCTGCGTGAACGGGCGATATTTTTGCTCGAATTCGCGGTAGGCCAGCGTCAAGACACACGCGAGCGGCGCCGCCACCAATGCAATCCGCAGCGAGACTCGAGCCAGTCGCCGACGGCCATTCGAACTGGAAGCGATGCCGAGCCAATCCGGCGCCGCAGCCAAAAGCGGCGCCAGCCACGTGACCAACGCTGGCCACACACCGACGTTGCCAAAAGACGTTCCGACCACCAGCCAGCCCGCCAACGCGATCACGGCGACGGAAACCACTCCGCTATCGGAAACGACGCCTGTCGAGGAATTGCCGCTTGTCGAGGAATCGCCGCTTACAAAGGAAGTTGGTCTAGCGCCCAGCGTTGGCAGGGCTCCACCCAATATCGCGGCGGCCAGCGGAAGCGCGGCGGCACCCCCTTTGAGATATCCGCCAAACAGGATGAGCAGCGCCGTCGCTCCCACGGCGAGTCCGAGGCCGACTCGCACGGAACCGTCCGCCGTGTGCCGCTCGAGACGCAAGAGCCAGCCTCGCTGCTTTTCCAAGGCGATCGCGAGCAAAATCCCCAAGAGGCCACGCGTTATCAACGCGAAGTGCGGGCTTCCACTTTCGGGTGAAGCGACCTGAAGGTGGACGGAGCCGTATAGAAGCGTCGGCACGAACGCGGCGGCGAATAAAGCCCAAGCGATTCGCCGGCCGAGTCGGTCCCATGGAACTGGACGATCGCCTGGAGGCGGCCCATCCAGCGATCCAAGGCAGAACTCAAGTAGCACGGCTGCGGGCAATGCCAACACGAGCAACCGCTCGAGTCCATTGCGGGGTGGCCATTGCGGCAAGATCGCCAGTGTCCACCAGCCAGCGACGACGGCTAAGGCGAGCCAGATGAGACGCGTGATTCGATGCCTGTTCCAGCGATTGGCAGCGGTTCGATTGTCCCTGCCACACGGGACGAGTCCGAGCAAGGATCCGGCGGCCGCGATGGCGCCAGCGATGACGATCGCGGCCGCGTAGAGCCTAAGGTCGGGCATCGGCTACTTTCGCATGCCTTCGCAGTCGATGATGATGATCGCCTCGTCGCCGATCGCGCCAATCGCCGACTTGTCGAATTTGAAATCGCTGCGTTTCAGTTTCAACTCCGTCGCGAACCCAACGCGTTTCACGCCGCGCGATTCGATTTCCTTGCCGCCCATGAGCGGGAAAGTGATTTTCTTGGTGACGCCGTGCATCGTAAAGTCGCCGGTTACTTCAAAGCCGCCGTCGATCGCCTTCACGGCGGTACTCTTGAAATCGATCGTCGGGAATTGCTTGGTGTCAAAATAGTCTGGTTGGCGAAGATGTTCGTCTCGCGCCTTGTTGGCGGTGTCGACGCTATCGGCCTTGATCGTCAACTGAAACGACGACTTCGATGGATCTTGGCGATCGATGGCGAACTTGCCATCCACTTCATTGAAGCGGCCGTGAATCCAGCTGATATCCAGATGCCGCGCTTTGAAACTCACCGACGAATGCACCAAGTCGTACGCGTATTCGTCCGCCGCTTGGGATTCGGTGGCGGCTCCACCAACCACGATCGCCGCCGCGACCGCCCACAGCTTCCATCCGCTCAACGAGAGCACGTTTCGCATCCATCTTTCCTTTGCCAAAGGGGGAACGATTAACGACAGCCCGGACGTTCGCCGTGGCCCCGTCGTTGTTTGGGCGACTATCGTACGGCGACGCCGCCGCGCGGTACAATCCCTCCCAGCGTTCGGTTCCCGCCAGGAGCTTTTCCCATGCCATCGCGCGACTCGTTGCTTGCCGCGTTGGCCGCCACGAGCGCCGCCGCCGCCGCGCAACACGCATGGTATTGGACGCAACTTCCCGATCGCGTCGCCACCCATTTCAATTGGAGCGGAGCGCCAGACGATTGGATGACTAAACCGGCCGCCACCGCGTTGCTGCTCGCCACGCAATTGCTGGTGCCGTGGTTTCTCGTCGGCGTCACCGCGATTACGGCGTGGATGCCTGTCGCCTT
>JBJTOW010000684.1:0-2561 GCA_046074805.1 Planctomycetota bacterium
TCCACCAATACTGAGTAGACGAATTTGAGCGAGGACCGCGAACGGGCGTCGCGACTGCGGCGAAGAACGCGCCACTCGGGAACGTCGCTCGGCCGAGCGAGCAGCCGTCGGGCAATCTCGGAACGCAGCGCCTCGGGAGGCGCTTCAACCGGCAATTCCAGGTTCGTCAATCGCAGAGGCATGGCGGCGGGGGAACGGTGAAGGCGGCGTTGGCGTGGTGTCGTCACGAGGGTAACCCATTGGCCACCCCACGTCGCAAATTAGCAGATTCGTCGTCCTTCGGCTCGGGGATTCGTTGCCCACAGTCTGGGCTCGGTGGCCAAACGGGGCGTGTGGCCACGGTGGCTGGGCGCCGTTTACAGTCCGCTCGTGGCTCGTCACACTTACCCGGCGTCAGGAATGGCGAGGCGAGGCGGGCGGGAGCTTGGCGGATTGGCCGTCGAAGCGTCCGCGCCGAAGCCGCGTTCCCGGGCCATTCCCCTATCGAAGAGGCAACCGCATGCGAATCAACCGATGGATGGCGACAGGACTGGCAGTGATGGCGGGCATCGTGGCGGCTGGTCTGATGACCGCCGCTGGCCGTCCGCTCACCGCACGCGCCGCTGAGGAAAAGGCGGTCGGAAAGGAAGCGAGCAAGGACGGCGAAGGTTGGGTCACGATTTTCGACGGCAAGTCGATGGATGGTTGGAAAATCAACGAGAACCAATCGAGCTGGAAGCTGGCGGAGGGGGCGTTGATCGCCAACGGCCCGCGCAGCCACGCGTTTTACGTCGGCGATAAGGAGCCGTTCGTGAACTTCGAATTCAAAGCCGAAGTCATGACCAAAACGAACAGCAACGGCGGAATCTTCATCCATACCTCGTATCAGGACAAAGATTGGCCGAAGCAAGGCTATGAAACTCAAGTGAACAACACTTACAACCGCGATCCGCAAAAGACGGGCGGCCTATACAACACGGTGAAAGTGCTCGAACCGGCCGCGAAGGACAACGAGTACTGGACGCAGCACATCATCGTGCAAGGAAAGCATGTCGTCGTGAAGATCAACGACAAAACGGTGGTCGACTTTACCGAACCAGCCGACAAAGCCGGGCCGGTGAAGTTGAGCTCGGGCACCTTCGCGCTCCAGGCGCATGACCCGGGCAGCACCGTTTACTACCGCAACATCCGCGTGAAGCGGTTGCCGTAGTCGAATCGCCCGTTGAGCGATCATGGTTCGTCAACCACGCGAATCGACTGTGGATCGCGACGGATGAAATGACGCACTCGATTCGCTGGAGCGAGCGGCTCCAGCGATCGACAGCGTCCGTCGCGCCTATCGCAGGGGACTGCGGACGTAGCTGGCAGCGATGGATACCTTGGGAACTTCGATCGGCACCGGAGTGACGTCGAACGGAATCCCGTTCAAGGTCCGAGGCGACAAACCAACGACAGCTTGCCCAGGAATCGGCTTTTGCTCGGCGCCGTACTTCCGCATGATTTCCAGGATTTGCGGATCGATGTCAATTTGGCCGCCTTCCAGGTCTTTGCCCACCGACTCGAAACCGCCAACGCAAACGATGCTTTCGTGACGGTCATGGAATTCGTAGGCGTCGACGCCTTCGGCTCGCAGCGCGCGGGCAAGCTTGTGGGCTTTCACGGCGGCTTCCTCTAGCTTTCCGCGGATTTGGCCGCGTTCCAGCTTGGCGATTTCGTCGAGCTTGCTGGTCGACACGCCTTGGAAAGTGGCGACCTTGACCGTGAATTTGCCACGGTTCCGCAGCAGGCTGAATTCGGCGTCCTGGTTCATCTCCAGCACCAGTGGGTCGAGCCCGCTGGCGGCCTTGTTTTCGTCTGGGCGAATGGGATTGCGAGTGGCGAAGGCTCCGCCCATCTGCCCCTTTTTGCGCTGCTCTTCGTCGTCGTTCAGCAGTTTGCTGAAGTACCGCCAGCCGGCAAAGCGTTGCGTGGAACGATCTCGAGTGGTCAGGTCGAGCGACTCAGGATGCATGAATTTGATTTTTTTGAGCGTCTTCTGCAGGTCGGGATCGTCGAGATCCTCGTAATTGCCGACGAACACAGCGATTTCATCGAACGCTTTCGCCGAAACGTGCCGCATTTTCTTGATTTCGCCGAACCGGTTCACTCCCAGTCCCTGGACCGGCTCCGTGTAGTCGAAATGCTTGCGATGAATGTAAGCGGGAAGTCGGTGTCCTTGCCGCAGTTCCATGACCAGTTCATGAGCCTGCTCTTCCGCGCCATCGCCGATGAACGACGCGGCGAACACCATCCAGGGCCCATTTTCCGGCGTGATCTCGTACGACTTTTTCGGGTCGACGTCGATTCGCTTGAACGGAATGAACGGAAGGCGAGGCGGAGCGGCGAAGGCGGTGGCTGCGGAACCGAGAATGGCGAGCCCGAGCAGCAGGGTGAATACTCCCCGGCGGCCGTTTTGATGCTCCGGTTTTGCGAGTTTCGCGTCGTGAGTTTCTTGCGTGTTCGCCATAGCCGCCTGACTCCTGAAGGGTGCGGGAAAGCGCGGCGGACAGTAGCAAACCAACGCCCTCGCCGCCAGACGAATT
>JBJTOW010000685.1:0-2785 GCA_046074805.1 Planctomycetota bacterium
ACAGCATCCATTCTGGGCTAAGTCCCTCTGTGAACGTCGCCCGCCGCGGGCGGCGGCTTCGCCCGCATTTGAGCGGGCGTGGCACCTGACCCCGCCCCATTCCGCCGCCCTTGACTGGTCTTCACCATGCCTTGCCGACTCTCTCGGCCACGGCTCGCGATGCGAGCGTTGGGACTCTTGTTGGTGGGCTGGTTGGCCGCCTACGGAAACAATGGGCCGCACTTCGCTCAGGCGGAGTCGCCCAATCCCGACTTTGAATTTGTCTTGGGACATCTCGCACCGCCCGCGTTGGCCTACCCCTTCGCGCGTCGCGAACCGCGAATCGACGACTATCATGGCGTGGCGATCGCGGACCCATACCGATGGCTTGAGTCCCCCGACTCATCGGATACCCGCGTCTTCATCCACGCCCAAAATGAGCTCACACAGAGGTTTTTCCAAGCGACAAGCGAGCGGCAACGCACGCGCGCCTGGATTCGCCAGCGGCTCGAATCGCTGACGAACTACAACGCGGCGAGTGTCCCAGCGCGTCGCGGCGACCGACTGTATTACCTGAGCAACGAATCGGGCGGTTCGCAGCCGTCGCTCATGGTACGCCGCAAGGGAGAAGCACGGTCGAGCCTTGTGCTGGCGCCGGACAATTTGCCAGGGCGGGCGGGCGAAGCGCGGTCGGCCGGCGACGGGACTGTGTCGCTTTCCGGTTGGCGTGTCAGCCACGATGGAAGACATCTCGCGTATGGCGTTAGGCAACGCGGCGCTGATCGGCGGGAGATCCGTGTTCGCGATTTATCGACCCAGCGGGATTATCCCGAAAGCCTTCAAGACGCTCCGTATTCCGACCTCATTTGGGCCAGCGACCATCGCAGTTTCTATTACTGCCGCATCGAGACGGATGGTCGACACGCCGTGTATCTTCATCGCGTTGGCGAAGACCAATCCCGCGATTCACGCGTGTGGGCCCGAGCCAGCCGTGGCGATGGTTGGCTTGACTGCGCACTCACCGATGATGCTGCTCAACTGGTGATCCGCGAGTCGATCGGCCTGGATCGGGACCACCGCGTGTTCGTGGTCGATTGCCGGTTTCCAACAAGGCCGGCGCGGCAGCTGTTCGCGGGTTTGGATGCCCAATTCCAGTTGGTCGGCGGCCACAACGGGACGCTATGGTTCGCGACCGATTTGGAAGCGCCCCAAGGTCGCGTTGTCGCTGTTGAATTGGCGGCGTCTAGCCCTTCCGACTCTGCCGCTGACATGCGAGCGATGCATGATTCCGCGGAAGAGGCGGCCGCGCCTTGTTCGCTGCGAACCGTAATTCCCGAGACAGCGGATACGCTGCGCGACGCGAACCTTATCGGCGGAATGCTGGTATTACGTTACCTGCATGACGCCGCTTCCCGTGTGCGAGTCCATCGCTTGGACGGTGAACGGGCGTACGAATTGAAGTTCGCCGAGCCGGGGACGGTGGTTGGGCTGGACGGCGACATGGGCGATTCAGAAACGTACTTCGCCCATTCCACCTATACCTCGGCGCCGTGCGTTTATCGCCTGGATGTCGCCACGGGGCAGTGCGAGCTTTTCCATCGACCGCGCGTGCCGTTTCGAGCTGACGACTTCGAGACGATGACAGCCAGCTGCCAGAGTCTCGACGGCACTCGCGTGCCGCTCACGCTCGTACGACGCCGGGGAGTGCCACGAAACGGCGATCAGCCCACGTTGCTTGTTGGCTACGGCGGCTTCAACATTCCGTTAACGCCCGCCTTCTCGCTTTCCAACCTGGTGTGGCTGGAAATGGGCGGCTTGCTGGCCGTGGCGAATGTGCGAGGCGGTGGCGAGTTTGGTCGTCAATGGCATGAAGCGGGCCGTCGACACTTCAAGCCGAATGCGATCGACGACTTTCTGGCGTCGGCGGAGTGGCTTGTTCGGCAAGGATACACGCAGCCAAGCCATTTGGCGATCTCTGGACGTTCCAATGGCGGTCTTCTCGTGGCGGCCGCGATGACTCGGCGCCCCGATTTATTCGCCGCCGCGCTGCCAGGAGTGGCCGTGCTCGACATGTTGCGGTACCACCAGTGGCCCTTGGGACGAGCGTGGATTCCCGAATACGGTTCGGCGGACGACCCTCGCGATTTCACGACCTTGCTCGCTTATTCGCCACTGCACCAGTTGCGTCCGGGCCGGGTTTATCCGGCGACATTGATCACAACCGCCGAGCACGACGACCGGGTGCCACCGGCGCACAGCTTGAAGTTCGCGGCCGCCCTACAAGCATGCCAGTCCGGCGATCGGCCGGTCTTGCTGCGAGTCGACGCTCGTTCGGGCCATGGAGGCGGAGTCGCCATGGGCACGTGGCTGGACGCCGCCGCCGACAGTCTGACCTTTCTCGCCGACACGCTCGGCGCCCGCCCCGAGCGGCCCTGAGTTGACTTCGGCAAACTTCCTGTCCGTATCATTTCGCCACGACGTATACCTTGACCGTGTCGTTGTGCTGTTTCAGATGGAACTGGTCGCTCAATTTCACGTCGGAAACCTTAATCTCCACGCTGTAACGGTCGTAAGTAGTATCGAGCGCCGTTGTGCGATTAAGCAGTTTGCTCGCTTGAGATTGGCAGGATTTCGCGGGCAGCAAAATGGTTGCTTTCGGTGTTGGCACGTCCGGAAACAACGCATCCGAGTGCTGGTTGTTGACCCATTTGTCCAAATCGTCCGATGACACATCTTTGGCGAATTGGCACACTTTACCGGTTACTGGAAAGTCCTTTTTGGTGTTATCGACGTGAAGGATCACGAT
>JBJTOW010000686.1:0-8702 GCA_046074805.1 Planctomycetota bacterium
GTTGCGATTTCTGGTCCGGGACATGGCGTCGGCGAATTTACCGCCGTCGAGGCTCTGGGTGGAGCTGTTCGACGTGGCGGCTTTTCTACCTAGGAGATGCAGGCAGTGGCTCAAAGTTATCGTTACTTCATCCGCGCGGCACTTGCGGTCGCGGTGCTCTTGCTGAGCCCGTTGGTGGCGCGGGCTCAGGCCGTTGCAAAGCCGTTTTTGGTGGTGTCGATCAATAAGCTCGACGACATTTTTTCGGATGTTGGAGCCGTGGCCGCCGCCGCTGGCCAGGGTGACGCTGCCAATCTGTGGCTGGGTCTTGCCGGTATCTACACGACCGGACTCGATCGCACGAAGCCCGCTGGCGCCTACGTCAGCTTGGGTGCTTCCGGCCCCCAAGTCGTCGCGTTCGTGCCAGTGAAGAACCTCAAACAGATCCTTGGGAATTTCCAAGCTCAGATTGGTCCGGCGAAGGATGTCGGCAATGGCGTGTTGGAACTTGGCGCGAACCTGCCTCAGCCTATGTACATCAAGGAACAAGGCGGTTACGCGTTTGTCGTCCAGGATCCGCAAAGCCTTCAAGGCGTGCCCGCCGACCCGAGCACGATGATCAAGGACTTGGTCGCCAAGTATGACATCGCGATGCAGGTCAACATCGGCAGTTTGCCGGCGGAATTCCGCGAGTTGGCGATGAGCCAGCTGAAGATTGGATTCGATGGGGCGTTGCAGGCCCAAGCGGACAATCTGCCAGCCGATCAACGAGCGATCACAGAGGAATTGGGCAAAGCTTCGATGAAGTCGATTGAGGATTTCATGGAGCAAGCCGACCAGGTCACGGTCGGCATTGCCATGGACGGCCGCACGAGCGGCATGACGATCGAATCAACCGTTACCGCCAAGGCGGGAACGGACCTGGCCAAGCAGATGGAGGCGGCGTACAGCGTGAAGTCGGCGTTCGGTGGCCTCGGCGGCCGCGATCCGGCTGCTCTCATGTCGCTGACCATGGCCCTGCTGCCGGCCGACATCGCCCAGATCACCGCTGGCATGACGACAGCTCGTCAGCAAGCGATGCAGGCGATCGACGATGACGCTGGCGTGCCCAATGACAAGAAGGAACAATTGAAGTCCGCTGTGGGCGGCATTCTGGACGTGGTCCAAGCCACGATGAGCGCCGGTAAGATCGATGGCGCCGCCGCCGTGAATCTCGTGCCGGGCAGCATCGAGGTTGTCGGTGGAGCGGTAGTGGCCGACGGTCTGAAGCTCGAAAAGTCTGTGAAGCAGATCGTGGAAATGGCCAAGGATCAGCCTGGATTCCCGCAAGTTCAATTGGACTTCGCCAAGCAAGATGGCGTGAACCTCCACAAGATTGAAATCCCCGCGGCTGAGATCGATCCCAATTTGGGCCGACTGCTCGGCAATCGTCTGGAGATTATCCTTGGCTTCAGCCGTGACCGCGCGTTGTTGGCGGTGGGCCGCGACGGAGTGTCCACGATCAAGCAGGTCACTGGAATCTCTCCGAACGCCGGGCCGTCGTTGCCGATGCAAATGCGAATCGCTCTCGGACAGTGGATGAAGATGGCGAATTCCGTCGATTCCAACTCGACGACCCAAGCCCTCGCCGCCGCCGCTGACCAAGCGAAGGGCGAGGACACGATCTCGATGAGCATTCGCCCTATCGAACGCGGCAGCGCCTACACGCTGCAGGTGTCCGGCGGCGTCATTAAGATGGCGGGGGCCGCCGCTAAGGCGATCCAGGAAGCTCAGTAGTTCTCGCGAGGTCCATTTATCGTCGTTATTGGCACCGTGGAAACACGACTCATTGCGGCCCGTCGGACCGATGTCCGTCGGGCCGCTTGCGTTGAGGAACGCGTCGTCACACGGAAGTAACGTTGAAACATCGCTGCGTGGGACTCCGCTAAAATACCGACGCCAAGTTCACGGGGGGCAGAAGCGATATCGGGAGAGGCGGAAGCGATGTCCCATTTGTTGATTCGAGCGTCAGCCGGTTCGGGAAAGACATTTCAGCTTTCCAATCGATTCCTGGCGTTGTTGGCCGCGGGCGAGCCGGGCGACACGATCTTGGCCACGACGTTCACTCGCGCAGCGGCGGCGGAGATCCAGGACCGAGTCTTGTTGCGATTGGCGGTTGCCGCGCTTGACGACAACGAATTCGCCAAGCTCGACCGTGCCCTCGAGGTGCCGGGGTTTTCCTTGGAGAAATGCCGCGCGCTGTTGTCGCACACCGCGCGAAACCTCCATCGTTTGCGAATCAGCACGCTGGACAGCTTCTTCATCCAGATCGCGCAAGGCTTTTCATGGGAGTTGGGATTGCCTGCCGGCTGGCGGATTCTCGATCAGTTGGAAGACAACCGGCTTCGTGAACAGGCGATCGCCGCCGTGCTCGCCGACGACGACCGCGCCACATTAAATCGACTGATCCAGTGGCTCACGAAAGGCGAAGCGCAACGGAGCCTGGGCGAATTGCTGAGCGATACGGTCGCGACACTCTACGAGTTATACCGCGAGACCGATCGAGAGGCATGGCAACGAATCAAGCAGCCGAAAGGGCAACTCAGCGACGCCGAGGTGCGGGCTTGCATCGAAGCCTTGCGGCGCGTGCCAATGCCCGCGAACAAAAATGTTCAGAAAGGGCATCAATCGTCTATCGCTCGCGCCGAGGCGGGAGACTGGGAAAAGTTCGCCACCGCGGGAATCGCGGCAAAGATCGCCGCCGATGAGACGAGCTACTATCGGTGGGAATTCAGCGGCGAGTTGCTCGATGCCTACACGCCGCTACTCGGTCACGTCTCGGCGCTGTTTCTCGGCAAGGTCGCGCAGCAAACACAGGCGACCTACGATGTGCTCGAAAGGTTCGAACGGCACTACGAGCGGCTGAAGCGCAACGCAAGGGGCGCTTTGTTCGGCGACATCACGCACCTTGTCGGAAAGTGGCTGTCAGCACGGTCCGCCGCGCCGCTCGACCAAGTCGCCTTCCGGCTCGACGCCCATCTGAACCATCTACTGCTCGATGAGTTCCAAGACACATCGATGCCGCAGTGGCAAGTGCTGCGGCCGCTCGCCCGCCGCGTCACCGACCCCAATTCCGGCGGCTCGTTCTTTTGCGTAGGCGACACCAAGCAGGCCATTTACGGGTGGCGCGGCGGCATCGCGGAAATCTTCCAGGCGCTCGAACAGGAACTTACGGGCCTGGACCAAAAGCCGCTCGATCAAAGCCGCCGCTCATCGCCGGTCGTGATCAATTTGGTGAATCGCGTGTTTCGCGATATGACACAACACAACAACCTGGAACGAGCGGCGAGCGGCGTCCAGGCTTGGTCGAAAGACTACCCGGAACATACGACCGCGATGTCGCACTTCCCCGGCTACGTCGCTTTGGAAACGGGGCCCGAATCACAGGCGAGCGACGACGAGGGGGACGGCGATCCTTCGGCCACCGCCGCGTCGGCGACGAATGCGGCCACTGGCTCGATCTCGTCCGAGGGTTCCAACTCATCCTTAGGCTCGACTGCTTCCGCCTCTTCCGCACCGTCTGATTTTGGGCTGGCGGCGGATGACAAGCCACTGCTGACCCATGCCGCCGAACGCATCCGGCAACTCGTGGCGCAATCGCCCGGAGCCACGATCGGCGTGCTCGTCCGGAGCAACGCGACGATCGCCAAGTTGATTTTCCGTTTGGGAAAACTGGGAGTGCCGGCCAGCGAGGAGGGTGGCAATCCGCTGGTGGATTCGGCGGCCGTGCAGCTTGTCTTGTCCGCGCTCGAATTCGCCGACCATCCGGGGCACTCCGTCGCGCATTTCCATCTCCGCCAATCAAGGCTTGCGGCCGATATCGCCTTGCCTCCCCATCGCGGTTCGCGGGCGAATTTCGCCGCCGCCGCCGCCGCCGTGCGTCAGAGGCTTGTCCGCGATGGCTACGGTCGCACGGTCGAACATTGGGCGGGGCTGCTGGCGCCGGACTGCGACGCGCGGGAATGGCGGCGGCTCTGCCAGTTGGTCTCGCGTGCCTACGTCCATGACCGCGCCGCCACTTTGCGCGCGAGCGAATTCGTGGCGGCCGTGCGGGCGGAACGGGCCCCCGATCCTTCGGCGGCGGATGTCCGCGTCACCACGATCCACAAGTCAAAAGGGTTGCAATACGACATCGTGGTGCTCCCCGAATTGGACACTCCTTTGATCGGTCAATCCGACAGCTATGTCACCGGCCGCGATGGCGCGACCGGTCCAATCCGATTGGTTTGCCGGAATGTGAATCGCGACTTGCTTCGATTGCTGCCGTCGAACCTTCAGGAGCTTTTTGACGCCCGTGACCGCCAAGACACCTGCGAATCGCTCTGCGTGCTGTATGTCGCGTTGACGCGGGCTGTGCACGCCTTGCATTTGATCACCAGCCCAATCCTTAAGCCGGAAAAGTCGGGATTGCCCAAGACGTTCGCCGGACTGCTGCGCGCCGCGCTGACCGATGGCAAGTCGCTGCCTCCGCTAACAACCGTCTACCAAGATGGCGATCCCAATTGGTTCGCGAAGAGCGGACGCGCGGCGCCAACGCCGCACTCCGCCAGCGGCGATTCCACGCCCGCCTTGCGGTTAGCTCCGCTGACAGGGCCGCGCCGTCGAGGACTGGATCGTGTCGCGCCTTCAGACTTGGAAGGAACGCGCCAAACCCTACGTCTGGAACGTACCGGCGGCGATGGACTCGCGGGACGACAGCGCGGCATCTTGATCCACGCCTGGATGGAACAGATCGGCTGGCTGAGAGACGGCCTTCCGACCGAAACCGCCTTACGCCAGCTGGCCAGCCGCTTGATGGAAACGCGGCTCGCCCCCGCTGAGCTTTCAGGCTACTTGGCCGATTTCCACGCGGCACTCGCCCAGCCCGCCGTGGCCGCTGTGCTCGACCCGCGTTACTACGCCGACGCTGCCTCCGTTGGTTGGCCAGCCACTCTCGCGGAAGCGACACTAGCCGCGACCAACCGGGCCGCAAACAGTCAGGCCGCGAACAGTCAGGCAGCGAACAGTCAGGCAGCGAACAGTCAGGCCGCAAACAGTCAGGCCGCAAACAGTCAGGCAGCGACCGTCGACACCGCGCTGGAGGTGTTTCGCGAGCGGCGGTTCGCCGTCCGCTCAGGCGATCAATTAATCGCTGGCACCGTCGACCGATTGGTTCTTTTGCGGCGTGGCGAACAAGTACTCGCCTGCGACATCGTCGACTTTAAGACGGATGCCCTGCCAACTGGCAATTCGGAAGCGATGGCGGCTAAAGTCCAGGTCTACGCGCCACAACTGGAAGCTTACCGCGAGGCGGTGGCTCGCTCATTCCATGTACAGTCTGCCGCTATCACGGCCCGCTTGGTATTCTTGTCGACCGGGGAAGTCCGCCGAGTGTGACCGATTGCGAGGCCGGCCATGATCGCGCAGGTTTTTGTGTACGGTACGTTGAAACGCGGCCAAGAACGGGAACGCTGCTGGCCGCGGCCCCCCCGGTGGATCGAACCGGCCGAAATCCGCGGGGAACTGTACGATTTGGGACCGTACCCCGCGCTCGTTCATGGCGACGACCGCGTGCTTGGCGAAGCTTGGTTTCTCGAACCGGCCGACGTCGAGGTGACGCTCAAAGTCCTGGATGAGATCGAGTGCTTCGGCGTCGAGGATGTCGATCTGTACGTGCGGGAAACGGTGGAATGCCGGACGTTGGCGGATGGACTTATCCACACCGCCTATGTCTACTTTCTCGCGGATCCGACGCAGGCTCGAGCCCATCGACGGGTAGTCGCCGGAACGCGAGGATTTGCCGAGTGGAACGCGTGACGAAGGAAGGCGTCGCGCACGATTCCTGATGACGGATTCGCGGTGAACAATCTACGGTGAACAATTCGCGGCGAACAATTCGCGGCGACGGATTTGTTGTGACGAACCGCGTGATGACGGACGGAGCGGATTTTTTTTGGAGAGGATTCCATGCGTAGTTATCTGTGGATTTTGGCGGCGGCGATTTTGATCGTGGGGTGCGGCAAAGGCGACAGCTCCCCGGTTGCCAGCGCGACAAGCACTGGTTCAGCGGGTGACATGGCTGGCGGTTCCACCGCGGTGAACGCCGCCTCCACTTCGCCTACAGCACCGACCACCCAAGACAGCGCGTCATCAGCCGGACAATCGGAGGCCGAAGGCGCTCCGGCGACTGGCACGCCAACCGAGCCGCCTGCGGGTCCGGTGGCCGATGTCCTGAAAAAAGCGATTGAACACTACGAGGCGGGTGAATTGACCGAAGCGGTCGCCGCCGTGCAGCTAGGGTTGGAAGCCAATCCGGACAGTCGCGAACTGTCGATCATGCTCGCCAAGATGCAGCAGGGGGCGGCGATCCAAACCTTGCAGACCGCGGGCGATAAGGCGGCTGGGCCTCTTTTCCTGGCCGGTGCCGCGCTCGCGCGACAACTAAACCAGAAGTTTCAACCACTCAGTCCCGACGAACAGTCTCTAGTGGCCCAGTCGCTTTACAACGGCGCCTGCTTCCTCGCCAAAGACAACAAGCTAACGGAGGCCCAGGCCTATTTGGCGGACTCGATCGATGCCGGCTTCGATGACATCAATCTTCTGGACACCGACGCCGATCTGAATCCGCTGCGCGAACAGCCCGATTTCAAGCCATGGCGGGATGGAATCGCGGCCAAGATCAACAGCGCCAAAGCGGCGAAAATCAAGCGGCAGTTCGCCGAGTTCGAGTCGTTTCCGTTCGATTTCGAACTGACGGACGTCGATGATAAGCCCCGCAAGCTGGCGGACTACAAGGGAAAGGTGCTGATCGTCGATATCTGGGGCACCTGGTGCCCGCCCTGCCGCATGGAGATCCCGCACTTCATCGAATTGCAGAAGAAATACAACAAGCAAGGCTTTGAAGTGGTCGGTATCAATTACGAAGACGGATCGCCAGAGGAAATTAAGAAGCTGATCAAGGACTTCATGAAGGAAAACGGCATGAACTACACGTGCGTCGTCGGCGACGAGGCGACACGTGATCGAGTGCCGAACCTCGAAGGGTTCCCGACCACGTTGTTCATAGATCGGACCGGCAAAGTCCGCTTCAAGGAAGTCGGCTACAAGCCGCTCGCCGAACTCGAAGCGATCGTCAAAGAGCTCCTCAATGAGCCAGCGGTCGGCGCCAGCGGCGACGCCAATTGAAAGCTATCCATATTGGCCGTTGAAACCTCCAACGGAAAAGTCTCCGGAGAAGTCGTATGACCCGCAATGCGCGATCATTCGTTGGCCTGGATATCCATCGGCCTTGGGGTCTGGCTTGGCGACGTCTTGTTGTAGTCGGCCTGATAGTCGCGGGAGCCGTTTCCAGCACGGTGTTGCGCTATCCACCGTTTGGAGCGGCTCAGGCCACGGCGGCGGACGAACTGTCGTTCAATCGCGACATTCGTCCCCTGCTTTCCGACGCTTGTTTCGCATGCCATGGGCCCGACAACGCTAAGCGGCAGGGCGACCTGCGGCTCGACCTGGCCGATGCTGTGTTCGCCGATCCAAAGAAGTCCGTGATCGTGCCAGGCAAGCCGGATGACAGCGAATTGATTCGCCGCATCCTGTCATCGGACCCCGCCGAGGTGATGCCGCCGCCTGCGACAAAAAAGCCTCTCACCGACGCTCAAAAGCAATTGCTACGGACCTGGATTTCGCAAGGCGCCCGATACCAACGGCACTGGGCCTTCGAACCGATCGTCAAGCCGACGATCCCCGCCGCTTCGGCATCTGTCATGCCGCCGACGAATCCGCCTGCCATTCGACCCGCCAATACGCCTCGGGCCGAGGCATCGACATCGGTCGAAGATGTACCCACGATTTCCCGCCCCATCGACGCCTTCCTCGAACGGCGGATTCTCGACGCGGGACTACCGTGGCGCCCCCAAGCCGACCGGGAAACACTCATCCGCCGCGTCGCCTTCACACTGACCGGTTTGCCGCCGACCATCAAGGAGGTCGATAAGTTCCTCGCCGACACCGCTCCGAACGCCTACGAGCGGATGGTCGACCGCTACCTTGCCGCTCCGCAATTCGGGGAAGAGATGGCGCGGCACTGGCTCGACGCCGCTCGGTACGCCGACACCCACGGTCTGCACTTGGACAACGAGCGGCAGATGTGGGCCTATCGCGATTGGGTGGTGAAGGCGTTCAATTCCAATCTGCCGTTTGATCAATTCACCGTCTGGCAGTTGGCGGGCGACCTGCTGCCCAACCCAACACCCGATCAACTGGTCGCCACGGGATTCAACCGCTGCAACGTCACCACCAGCGAAGGTGGCTCGATCGAAGCCGAATTCGTCTTCCGCTACGCTGTCGAACGCGCTTCCACAACCGCCCAAGTTTGGCTTGGACTCACCGCCGGTTGCGCCGTCTGCCATGACCACAAGTACGATCCGCTAACGACCAAAGAGTTTTATTCGCTATACGCCTTCTTCCACAGCGCGGCCGACCCGGCCATGGACGGCAACATCGCCAACACGCCGCCATTTCTCAAATTGCCGCGTCCCGAACTGCGGGCCGCCGCCGAAGCCGCCGGCAACGTCGAACGCGAAGCTCGAACCTGGCTGGAAACACTCGCCGGCCAAACGACCTACCGCGATCCGGCAGAAATGGCTGCCAGTGAGAAAACGGCCGGCGAAAAACCGGCCGGCGAAAAACCGGCCGGCGAAAAACCAGCG
>JBJTOW010000687.1:0-6362 GCA_046074805.1 Planctomycetota bacterium
GCAGCTTCCGCAACGCCTTCGTCCAATCGGGCACTTCGCCGGGCCGAGTGATCAAATCTTTCGACAACAGGTAATGGAGCGGCGGCCCTTCGGCCTCGATCACCGGGTAGCGGGAGAACCGCGTTTCGGTGACCGTCCGGACAATCTGGTCCCATGAATCGCGGCGCGAGACGTAGTGGACCTGCGACCAAGGGATCATCGCTTCGCGGACCGTTTGCCCGCCAAGGTCGAAAATGTTTTCCAGGATCAGCATGCGGTTGAGCGAGAACCCACCGGTCGTTTGGGCCGTCGACAACAGTAGCCGCAGTTCCTCTTCGGAATGAGCCACTTCGTGATGGCCTGGCTGCATCCCGAACATTTTCAGCAGGAGATTCGACGCGCCGTTAAGCACGGTCATCGGCAGGTAAAAGATGTAGTAGGTCCAGCGGAGCGGCGTGGCGATCGCCAACAGGCATTGTTCGGCCCGCCGTATCGCCATGCTCTTCGGAGCCAGCTCGCCAAACAGAATATGTAGAAACGTGATCAGCGTGAACGCGCACGCAACCGAGGCTGTGTGGCTGGTCGCGGAGGACCAACCGAGCTTGCCGAACAAGAGTTCGACCAACGACGCGAAGGCGGGCTCGCCAACCCAGCCCAAGCCAAGGCTGGCGACGGTGACGCCGAGCTGGGTCGCGGATAGATAGTCGTCGAGTTGCCCGACCATCCGTTTGGCGGAGCGGGCCCGGGCGTTTCCTTGCCGCGCCAGTTCTTCCAAACGGCTGGCGCGGACTTTGACGATCGCGAATTCAGCGAGTACGAAGAAGCCGTTTAGAAACACCAGAAACAAGGCTAAGACAACATAAGCGAACGTCCACCAACCAACAGTGTCCGCGCCTCCGGCAGCCCCCCACAATATCGGCGTGAGGGGCCCGATTGACGGTGTTTCCATGTTTAGCTACCGGCTTTCGCCGCTCTTCTCGACCAACTTACGCACCAAATTACGCAACTCTTCCATTTCAGCCCGCATCCGGGTTACCGATTCGCGCAGTTCCCGCACCTCTTCGCGGCTGACTTGGCCTTCACGCGAAGTCGGCGGCGCATCGCGGCGTTCTCCCTCACGCGGCTGGCCTTCGCGGGGCGCACCTTCACGCGTCGGTTGACCCTCACGACGTGGTGCGCCTTCTCGTGGTGCGCCTTCTCGTGGTGCGCCCGGGCGGCGGTCACCTTCTCGGGGTGCGCCCGGGTGGCGTTCGCCTTCGCGCGGAGCGTCCGGGCTGCGGTCGCCTTCACGGGGAGCGTCTGGGCGGCGGTCACCTTCACGGGAAGCGTCTGGGCGGCGGCCACCATCGCGGGGGGCGTCTGGGCGGCGATCGCCATCGCGAGGCGCGCCTTCGCGTTCACGGAGTTCCGCCATGACGCGGCGGACCTTTTCGGCCATCGATTTGGCCTCAACTTCCAACTTTTCGGCTTCGTCAACTTTGCCAGCCGCGCGCAGGTCGGCGGCGCGTTCGCGTCGTTGGCGGATTTCGTTTTCGGCTCGTTCGAGCAACTCCGGCGTCGGGCGGGGCTGATCGCGTTTCTCGCCGGCAGGTCCAGCCGCCTCGCGGAGCTTGCGGGCGAGCGATTCGGCCTTTTCCATGAGCGCCTTGGCTTCGTCATGCTTACCCGCCTCTTTCAGCTCGCGGGCCTCTTTCAACAGGGCTTCGACTTTCGCCTTCGCCTCGGCGGGCACGTCTCCACGCGGCTCGTCGGCGCGGACCACATGGGCCTCGGACAGAGCGAACAAGAGGGCGGCGAGCCCCAACGACCGGCAGTGGCGTAACAATTTCGACAACGACAAGGCCATGACGGAAACTCCGGTTGGACGAGAAAATGGCAACGCGGCGTTATGGTAGATACCGGCATCGGTGCGAGCAAGCACGAACCGCCATCATGCTCGCCGGAGCGTCGTCATTTCTTGACTTCCCGAGAACAAGGGACTTCCCGGTCCGTCTTACCTCGGCAATTCGAAAACCGGACAAAAGCGCTAATCTTCGCTGCCACTGCCGCCGCCATCAGCACTGCTAGCGCCGCGGGTCTTCTTTCGGGTCGCCAAGTACGCTGCCCGCTGTTCGGAGTACTCGGCCGGCGAGGGCAGTTCGGCCTCTGCTTCGCCACGGGCTGACGCGGCCTCGAACAACCGCTCGAGAAACGGACGGCACCAGCCACAGCCGGTGCCCGCCCCGAAACATTCGCTAAGCTGCCCGACGCGTTTTGGGCGGTTCACTCGCAGGAAATTCACGACCTTGCGTTTGGTGACGTGAAAACACAGGCATAAATCGTCGTCAAGCTCCATCCAACCTCCACTTAACATACAGGCCGTAAACGCTAGGCCGTACCCGCTAGGCCTTAACAGCCGGGACGCGATTACGTGCCGGTCGCTAGCCGCAAGCCAATGCGGCAGGCATGTTCGTATTCGCGAATGTCGAGTGCTTCGGCGACCGTGTGCGGCGCGACTTGGCCGCAGCCGAGCGTCACGGCGGGCAACCCCCGTTCGGTCATCCAGTTCGCGTCCAGTCCACCGCTCGAGATGGCTCGGACGGGCGTGAGACCGACCGCTTGCACGGCCGACTCGGCCGCCAGCACACACGGTTCGTCCGCCGGCAATTCGAACGATTCGTAGTCCATTCGCCGTTCGAACTCGATCGAGCCTGCGCGGTCTTCGACACTGCGAACTTCCGCCGCCGCCCGCTGGAAAGCGGCTTCGATCTCGTCGACGATCCGTTTACGAAACTCGGGGTTGTGGCTGCGGGCTTCAGCGCGGATCGCGACGTGGTCGGTGACGACATTCGTCGCTTCACCGCCCTGGATGACGCCCACATTGCTGGTTCCCGTTCCTTCTGGCTTTACCACTTGGCCATGCCAACCGTTTCGGTGTAGATCGGCGATGGCCAAGCCGGCGATCGCGATCGCGCTCACGCCCTTTTGCGGGGCCACACCCGCATGGCTCGCCAGCCCCGACACGCGGATCGTCAGCCGATAGGCTCCAGTCGCTCCCACGGTCAACTTCGACGCCGACCCGCCATCCCAGTTGAACACCAGTTTGGGGTTGCCGAGCAGGCTTTTTTGCACGTTCCGGGCGCCGTACAGCCCAACTTCCTCTTGGATGAACCAACAGAACGTGACGGGCGGATGAGGCAAGCCACGACTGGCAATTTCCAGGGCCGTGTTGAGCAACACGGCGGCGCCAGCCCGGTTGTCCGCGCCGAGCGCCGTCTTCGGGTCGCTCGACCGCACCACGTCGCCGACCCGCTTCGGCTTGCAGCCGACGCACAGTGGCACGGTATCGAGGTGAGCGGTCAACATGCGTCGCGGGCCGCGGACCGTTCCCGGCAACTGCAGAATTAGATTGCCCTGATTGCCGCGGATAACCGCCTTCTCCTGCGCGTTGTCCGAAACGATCGCTTTGGCGGGCACGCCCGCCTTGCGGAGCGTGTCGGTGACGAACCGGGCGATCTCCCGTTCCTCGCCACTTTTGCCTGGGATCGGCATCATCTTCATGACGAGGTCCAACGCCCGCTTCAAATCAGGTTCGAACGGCCCATCGCTGCCGACGGCAGCGGCCGCCTTCGTTTTCCCGGAGACGCTCGATGCTTTGGCGGATACGGCTTTCGACATGGTCAACTCGCGACAAGAACGTGGGGAAAAACAACGTGGGAAACAACGTGGGAAAAAAACCTCGCGCCCCTGGCGGACTTCTGATTCCCAGGGCCGATGCGTATCATAACCGAGCGGAAGCAGGAGGGATGAGGGATGAGGCTGGAGACCTGAGGCTGGAGACTTGAGGCTGGAGACCTGAGGCTGAAGGCCTGAGTAGTTGAGGGGCGATGAAGATGCGCGGTTCCGGCAAATGGACGGACTTTCAGTCCGTGGATTGCGCCGCTGCCGTGTTTTTTGACGCGTTCCAACCGGCGTTTACCGCTGCGACGGAGCAAGGAACGAGAGGCTGAGCCACAAGGGACTTCGTCGAATGAAAAACCTGGAGTTGGCACGCCGGACATCAGCCTTCCCAATCCTTTTCGCGACATTTTTGGCGACGGACTAGAAGTCCGTCGTACAAAGAAATACCGACAACTGACAACCGACAACCGACAACTGACAACTGACAACTGACAACTGCCCTTCCCCGGAGCTCTTCTTCGTGCGCCATCTCCTAGATCTTCCCCCGACCGCGTTTCGCGAATGGCTTGCGGCGGCTGGTCAGCCGACTTATCGCGAATCCCAGGTCCGTGGCTGGATCATGGAACGACGCGCCATGTCATTCGACGACATGACCGATCTGCCGGCGAAACTCCGTCAGCAACTGGCCGCCGAGTTCACGTTGTGGACGGCCAAAGTCGCGCGGCATTCGCAGTCGGCCGATGGGACCGAGAAGCTGCTGTTGGAACTGGCCGACGGCGGACGGATCGAATGCGTGCTCCTTCGCGATGGCCCTCGGCGTTCGATCTGCATTAGCAGCCAAGTCGGATGCGCGATGGGGTGCGTTTTCTGCGCCAGTGGATTGGACGGCGTCGATCGCAATCTGACCACCGGCGAAATCCTGGAGCAGGCCCTGTTGTTGCAACGCCTGCTGCCGGGCGATGAGCGGCTGAGCCACATTGTGGTGATGGGCATGGGCGAGCCGCTGGCGAATTTGAACCAGTTACTGCCCGCTCTGGAGACCGCGTCGCATCCTAAGGGGCTGGGCATCAGTGCCCGGCGAATCACGATTTCGACCGTGGGACTGCCCGCCGCGCTCGATCGACTGTCGGCCGAGGACACCCGTTACAACCTAGCCGTGTCTTTGCACGCCGCCAACGACGAACTGCGTAACCAACTGGTGCCGGTCAATCGCACGATCGGCTTGGAGTCGATTTTGACAGCCGCTGACCGGTATTTCGAAGCGTCAGGTCGCCGACTGACATTCGAGTATGTCCTGCTGGGCGGCGTCAACGATCGCCCCGAGGACGCTCACGAGTTGGTGGCGATCCTGCGCGGGCGGCCGGCACTGCTGAATGTGATTCCGTACAATCCGGTCGCCGGCTTGCCGTACGCAACACCGTCGGCCACGGCTCAAATGCGATTCCGGGAAATCCTCGAACTGGCGGGCATCAACGTGCAGTTCCGGGAACGCAAGGGCGACGAGATCAACGCCGCCTGCGGCCAGCTCCGCCGTTCCACGCCGCCATACGCTGAGCCGCTGGTCTCGATTTCATTGACCTGAGAGGTCGGCTTCATTGACCCGAGCGGTTGGCGCGATCGAGCAGCCTCCACGGGTATCGTGACTCCGCTACCATAGCCGCTTTCATGGGGCCGCGAATTATCGCGTCACGTGGGCCGCGAGCTATCCAGGAGTTGCCGATGCGTAGGGAATCGATTGCCGAGCATGGCGAAGCAAGTTCAACATCGCTCGAGGACGAGCGGCGGACGCGTCGCATTCAGTCGCGGCCATGCCAGCCGCACGAGCCGCGGGCGAGTCTGCCGCCATCGCCCGAGCAATCGCGTTGGCATGGCGTGCGTTTGGCCCTGACGCTCTCTTTGTGGCTCTGCATGGCGTCCGACAGCCACGGGCAGTCTGTTAACCCCAACTCAAACGCCAACTCAAGTGCGGTATCTGGTAGCCGTGAAAGTGCCAAGCCCGGAACGAGTGCCGCTGCGAAGGCCGCTCCATCGTCGCCCGAACCATCGTCGCCCACTCCCTCGTCGCCCGCTCAGCCCGTTCCCAAGAATCCAGAGGACAAGTGGGAAGCCGCGATTCGCAAGTTCGAAGCGGCCGATGCCGCGGCCCCGCCTCGTCGGGGCGGGGTGGTTTTCATCGGCAGTTCGAGCATCGTGCGGTGGAAGCTGGATGAGGCATTTCCTGACGCGGGCTACGTGAATCGCGGTTTTGGCGGTTCCCAGTTGGCCGACTCGGTGCGCTTCGCCGACCGAATTCTTGGACCGCACCGCCCCAGCATCGTGGTCTTGTACGCGGGCGATAACGACCTGGCAAACGGCAAGACACCAGCTGACGTGGAGTCGGACTTCGTCGCTTTCTCGCAGCGAGTCCATACGTTGTCGCCGACCACGCGGATCGTCTACCTGTCGATCAAGGCGAGCCGAAAACGATGGGCGTTGGCGGATCGGATCCGTGATGCGAATTCGCGGGTCGCGCGATTGGTCGCCCGCGATTCCCGGATGCGGTTCGTCGATCTGTTCCAGCCGATGTTGGGTGCCGACGGCGAACCGCGCGCGGAACTGCTGGACAAAGATCAATTGCATCTCTCGCCGGCCGGTTATGCGCTTTGGAATGAAAAACTGGGACCGGTGCTGGCCGAGTTGATGGACACGGCGCCCGACCTGATCTTGCACAACGGCCGAGTCGC
>JBJTOW010000688.1:0-6293 GCA_046074805.1 Planctomycetota bacterium
CCGCCCCGCCGTATCGACCAGATGGTGTTAAATGTCGATATCGCGCCGACGATCCTCGATTTCGCCGGCCTGCCGCCGCTGGAAAAGATCCACGGCCGTTCCTGGAAACCGCTGCTCGCCAACCAGCCCACGCCTTCCCCGTGGCGCGACGCCTGGCATTACGAATACAACTACGAGCCGCAATTCCCCTACACGCCGAATGTTCGCGGCGTGCGCACGGACCGCTGGAAATACATTCGCTATCCGCATGGCGATGGCGGTCCGGACCGCCATGAGCCGGAGCTGTATGATTTAGTGGCCGATCCCGATGAGTCGAAAAATCTGGCGAGACAGCCGGAGTGGCGCGCCGTCATCGCCGAACTTGAAGCTAAACTTCAAAAAAGCCTAGTCGACACGGGCGCTGTTCCCGACAAAATGCCGCTCGATGCTGGCATATTCGATCGCTTGCCAGATCTAAAAATCCGCTAAGACTAAACTGCCGATAGCGCCAGAAAACGTTTCATGACCCGGGAGGCCAACGTGTACCCTTCGCACGTTTACCGGCGACGCAAACCTTCATGGCTGTCCGTCGCGCTGACGATCGCGATCGTCGTAGGACTCTATTGGCTTCAGGGGCCGGCCGACGCGCCATGGAAAAATCCTCCAGTTGTGCCGATTCGGCCGAATTCCTCTCAGGAGGCCAACGCGGCTCGGCCGAACGCCAGTGGCCGACCTGAGGCAGCTACCCCGTCGTCAGGCCGTATTCGGCCTTCCGCCAGTTCCCGGCCCGTTCGAGACACTTTCGCCAGTAAAAATTCCAGCGCGGAGGCAATGGCGGGTGCTGGCCCGACGAACGCGACGCCAAGTGGTTCGTTGGGCGATTCCGCGAACTCGCCGTCGGGCGAATCATCCGCCAGCGCGTTCAATGCGACGGCCGAATCGCCCCAACCGGCCACCGGTGACTCGACAACTGGCGGTTCGACAACTGGCGGTTCGACGACTGGAATCTCGACATCTGGAAGCTCGACAACTGGCGGTTCGGCGACTGGAAATGTCGCGACAGGCGACTCGGACAGCGGAGAAATCGGAAACGGCGATACGCCGAGCGCGACGACGAGCGTCTCAAAGTTGGAGAGTGGCGACGGGGCCGCGTCAGCGGCCGCTGACACAGGAACGGAGCAAACAGACGAGTCAGGCGGCCAGACCGGCGACTCGAAAGCCCGTGCTATCCCGACGATCGAACCTCCGCCAGACCGCTTGGCCACGAACGAGCCGATACCCGATTTCGCCGCCGCCGACTCCTCCGACCGTGCCGGTGGCACGCGGGGCAAATCATCGACATTCGGGCTGTTAGGCGACCGGGCCAAAGACGGACGCTACTCGCCGATTGTGCCGAATGTGGTGATCCGCGATCTCGCGGGGAAGGTCGTTTATCGTGGCGAGATCGACTTGCGTGACACGTTGAAACGGATCGATGCCGGCACGAAACTTAGCTTTCCCAATGATGGGTCGGTGTTTCAAAACCGTGAGCAGTTATTGCCGAAGAAGGCGGCCGGACACTACCGCGAGTGGGTGCATCGCACCCCTGGACTGGCCGGCCCAGGCCCACAACGCGTTGTAACCGGCGCAAACGGCGAAGCCTACTACACATCGGACCATTACGGCACGTTTCGACGGGTGCGGTGACGTGGTTCAATTGGCGAAACGGTAGCCGGGCGGGTATCCTAAGGCGGTGGCATGTCGGGAACGGCAATGCGAGCCGTTTCCATCGCTTTTTTGAACACAGCGGGACTTCCCATGGTGGATTGGTCGGCCTTCGCCGCCGCGATCGCGGCGCCTCAACGTTTTCTGCTCGTCAGCCATATCCGCCCTGATTGCGACGCACTGGGAAGCGAACTCGGCATGGCCGGGGTGCTCGACGCTTTGGGCAAACAAGTCCGTATCGTCAACGGCCACGCGACTCCACCCAATATCGCCTTCATCGATCCAACGCGCCGCATTGAGACGATTGGCGCGGGTGTCGAGGCGGCCGATTTGGCCGACATCGAAATGGTGATGATCTTGGACACGAGCGCATGGGTGCAATTGGGGCCGATGGCCGATGTCATTCGCGGCCTCAAGGCGCGCCGCATGGTGCTCGACCATCACGTGGGACAGGATGAGTTGGGTGCGGAGCTGTTCAAAGACACGACGGCCGAGGCTACGGGTCGGCTGGTCCTGGATGCCGCTCGCCATTTGGGTGTTCCGCTCACCGCGGGTATCGCTGGGCCGCTATTCGCCGCCATCGCGACCGACACGGGCTGGTTTCGTTTCGGCTCGGCCGGCGCTTCGACATTCCGCGGCGCCGCCGACTTGATTGATGCCGGGGCCCAACCGGCCACGATCTACCGTGAACTTTATGAGCAAGACACGCTGGCCCGCATGAGGCTTCGGGGAACGATTCTCGCCCACTCGGCCACTGAACTCGAAGGCAAGTTGGCCCACACTTACGTTCAAGCGGCCGACTTCGCCGCGACTGGCGCGTTGCCCAGCGACACCGAGGACGCGATCAACCTGCTGCTGCAAGTGGCCGGGACGCAAGTCGCTACGATCTTGGTGGAACAGGCGACGGGCGGCTTCAAAATCAGTTTTCGCAGTCGCTGCGCCGTGGACTGCAGCCAATTGGCCGGCCAATTCCGTGGCGGCGGCCACAAGGCGGCGGCGGGAGGTTACATCGACGGTCCGTTCGCCGAGGCCCAGGCACGCGTTCTTGACGCTGTGCGAGCAGCCATGCGATAATCCCGGACCCGCCGGATAAGCTGCTTCATCCCCTGACACCTCCGCCCACCATCCTGAGCGGTTGCTTTCGATTGTCGACCGTAGGAGACGCATCGGCAGGCGTCTCCGGTCAGCTATCGAAACAGCAACGCTCCGTCCGCATTGTTCCCAGTATGCGATGGTCGGCTAGGGCCGCCATTCGCGATTTTTTAGGAACCACGAGCCATGAGTAAACAGTCCAGCACTGGCGCGGCGAGCTCCGGGGCCGCCAAAGCGGGCGAGTCCGAACACGGGCATCACGGACCATCGCTTGAAGAACGACGTGGGTTCCTCGGCGCGTCGATCGCCGCGGGAGCGGTCGGCGCGGTGGTCACCGCCGTGCCGCTCGGCGCGGGTTCGCTGGTGTTGCTTGATCCGGTGCGACGCCGGATGGCCCAGGGGAACGAAGGTGGAAAGACCTTCCTGCGGGTCGCGACGGTCGATTCGTTGCCTGCGGACGGAACGCCGGTCCAGGTTCCGGTAATCGCGGACCTGACCGATGCTTGGAATCGCGAAGCCAATCAGCCGATTGGCGCGGTTTACTTGATTCGCAAAGGTGGCGAAGTGCAATGCTTCAACGCCATTTGCCCACACGCTGGCTGCTTTGTAAGTTTCGCTTCGGACCGGAAGGTTTTTCAGTGCCCCTGCCATACCAGCGCCTTTAATCTGGACGGCTCGATCATCGCCCCTAGCCCCAGCCCCCGCGACATGGATCAGTTGGACGTAGACGCCGACAAGCTGAAGCAGGGCGAAGTTTGGGTCCGGTTCGTCAATTACCTGCCGGGCAAGCATGAACAGGTGGAGAAGTAACGCATGAACGCTTTGCTATCCTGGCTCGATAACCGCACCGGCTACAAACAGCAGATGTCCGAGGCGCTGTGGGAGAAAATCCCGAGCGGCGCCCGCTTCCGCTACGTTACTGGCAGCATGTTGGTCTTCGCCTTCGTGACCCAGGCGATCACTGGCACATTCTTGTGGATGGCGTACAGCCCCAGCAGCCAGACGGCCTGGGAGAGCGTCTATTACATCCAGCATGAAATGTGGGGCGGCTGGTTCGTCCGCGGCATCCATCATTTCATGGCCCAGGCGATGGTTGTCGTGCTGGCGTTGCATTTGCTCCAAGTGGTAGTCGATGGAGCCTACCGCGCGCCTCGCGAAGTCAACTTCTGGCTCGGCTTGATCCTGATGAAGATCACGCTCGGCCTTGGCCTTACCGGTTACCTGCTGCCTTGGGATCAAAAGGGATACTGGGCCACCAGCGTCGCTACGAATTTGATGACCTTGGTGCCGTTCGCAGGCACGCAAATCCAACAGATCGTCGTTGGCGGTCAAGACTATGGCCATGCGACGCTCACCCGCTTCTTCGCCTTGCACGCTGGTGTGCTCCCGGCCACGCTCATTGGCTTTCTGGCCCTTCACATCATGGTCTTTCGCCGGCACGGCATCACGGCTCACATCACTCCGGGCCGTAAGGACCAGTACTTCTGGCCACACCAAGTGCTGATCGACGGCATCGCATGCCTGACGATGCTTTTGGTCGTCGTGCTGTGCGTGATCAAGTTCAACATTGGCGGCGCGGTTAGCGGAAACCTCGGCAACACCGGTTTCCTGGGCGCCGAGCTGGGCGCGCCGGCGGATCCGTCCGAACAGTATTCGGCGGCCCGGCCCGAATGGTACTACCTGTTCCTGTTCCAGTTGCTGAAGTATTTCGAAGGCTCGACCGAATGGATCGGGGCGATTGTGCTCCCGGGGCTTGTTGTCGGCCTCTTGTTCGCCATGCCGATCATCGGCCGCAACACGATCGGCCACCGCCTGAACATCGCCATCGTGCTGATACTGATCGGTGGCGCCGGAGTGCTTACCGGACTCGCGCTTGTCGATGACAGCTACGATCGAGTCGCCGCCAAGATGGGGTGGAGCGGCGAGCAACACGCGAAAAAAATCGACTCGGCGAAGGAGTTCCACGCCGCGAAGGAAAAAGCCGAAATTGACGCCGCCCGGACAATCGCGTTGGTTCAACGTCGGCAGACCGTCAACGGCAAGGTCTCGCAACCACTGCTGATTCCGAAGCAGGGGGCTGTCTATCTGCTGCGAAACGATCCGCTCACGCAGGGACCACGGCTATTCGAGAAGCACTGTGCCAGCTGCCATAGCTACTCGGCCGGTGGAGCGGACACGGTAACGCTTGTTAAGCAGCCCGATACGCCTTCCGCGCCGAACCTGCATGGCTTCGCTTCCCGCGTTTGGCTCAAAGGCATACTCGATCCAAAACAGGTCGACGAGGCGGTCTACTTTGGCAACACGGCCCACAAAGACGGGCGGATGTCGTCGTGGGTCAAGCAGCACGGCGCCAAGCTTCCGCCAGAGGAAATCGACGCAATCGTCGCCGCCCTCTCCCGCCAAGCCGACCTCCGATCGCAACGGGAACAAGACGCGAAAGACAACGACTTGATCGCCCGCGGTGTCGCCCTGGTCGAAAAGAATTGCGCCAACGGCTGCCACAAATTCGGCGACGTCGGCCTAGATGGCCTCGCGCCCGACCTAACTGGCTACGGTTCCTACGAGTGGCTGATGGGATTCATCAGCGATCCCGGACACGAACGGTTCTATCGCATGGAAAACGACCGAATGCCTTCCTTCGCGAAGGACCTGGGAAATCCGGCGAACCACAGTCTTAGCGTGCGGGAAATCTCGCTCATCGTCGACTGGATGCGTGGCGACTATTATCTGCCCGCCGACGAGCAGCCAACGCTGCCGCACTCCGAAGAATTGGCTCGGCAGACCGTTGTGGCCGCGCGGACGACCATCGCGCCGCGACCGACCGTGGTTGGAGCAAAACCGGTTGTCGAAACGCGACTGTCCAAGGCCGAACGGCTGTTCAAACAAAACTGCGCCGCCTGCCATAGCCATCTCAGTCCCCATGGGGCTGGAATCGCGGCAGCGCGTCCTTCCGCGCCCAATCTGTACGCCTTCGCCTCACGAAGTTGGGTGGCTGGAATCCTTGACCACAATCGCGTCGCGGGCGACGAGTACTTTGGCCGTACCGCGCACTTCGAAGGCGACATGGTTAACTTCGTCAACGATAACCTGAAAGAACTCGACGAGGCTAAAAAGAAGGCGCTCGGCGACGCCGTTATCGCGTTGTCCGCCGAAGCCAAGCTGCCAAGCCAAGTCGATGCGGATAAGCAGTCGACGGACGACGGATCGCTAGCCCGTGGCAAGACGGCGCTTGTCGAACAGTTCGCTTGCACCGACTGCCATCAACTCGGCGACAAGGGCGACGGTGGTTCCGCTCCTGACTTAACCGGCTGGGGATCCACCGCTTGGCTCAAGGAGTTTATCACCAACCCGGGCCACGAACGGTTCTACAAGGATTCCAACGACCGAATGCCCGCGTTCCGGTCGGCCCCAAGCGGAACCAAACAACCGTTACTCGCCGATGACGAGCTGGACCTGCTTGTGCAATGGCTGCGTGGTGAAAAGCTCGAGTAGTCGTACGACGGACTTCCAGTCCGTCG